>NZ_JBVVQZ010000010.1:0-107334 GCF_055811635.1 Mesorhizobium sp. WSM4806
TCGTCGCCAGCGGCGCGCCGCCCTCGTTGGTGAGGCGTATATAGTCGGCGCCCATCCAAAGTGTCAACAACCATTTCAATCTTTTTTGCGGAGAACTGTTACGCTTTGGCGTCTCAGTTCAGGGGCGCGCTAGGCCATGTCTTAGGTGCGATTTGTTACCTAAGTCTCCGCGCGGGACCCAGCGGAAGAACCGTCTCCAGTCCTTTCATGCTATATGGGAACAAAACGGGAAGCTTCAAGGGTCACGCCGCCCATGTCCGGTCTGCAAGGCGGTATTCACGGCAAACGGGACCGGAGCCCGATGGTTCCGGCAGATATCTATGGCGGCGCGGCCAAACGGCTGGAACCATTCGGCCCGGCTGTTAGTTCCATCAGCGAAGAACGAGGCCGCCGAGCGAGCGTCGCAGCGCGACAGGCCTGAGACTCTCAACACGTCTTCCAGACCAATCTCGCTCGACGACTGCCGGCGCCGGTGCCGTTCTGCGCGCGAACAGGGAGATTCACCATGAAAGTCGCTGAGATAATGACCCCCAACGTTCATCTCGCCAGTCCTGGCGAGTCGCTGCAGAAAATCGCGAAACGCATGGCGGTTGACGATGTCGGATTCCTGCCAGTCGGAGAAAACGACCGACTCGTCGGAACGATCACCGACCGTGACATCGTCGTGCGTGCGGTCGCCGAAGGCAAGGACGGTAATGCCACGGTCCGCGACGTGATGACCAAGGATGTCAAATACTGCTTCGAGGACGAAGATATCAAGCACGTCGCCCAGAATATGGGTGACATCCAGGTCAGGCGGTTGGCTGTCCTCAATCGCGACAAACGCCTGGTGGGCGTGGTCTCGCTCGCGGACGCGGCGCTGAAGGAAGATCCGGCAACCGCCGGAATCGCGATGTCCGGTGTCGTCGTACCCGGCGGCGCACACGCGACGTAAAAAAAATACCGCCGGCACGCAGACGGGATCCGATGGACGACCTGCCGAGCGGCGCCGTCGGCATGGCCCTGAGGAGGCGATCGAAACGGCGAGCGCATCTGGTGATCTCTGCCGCCCACGCCGATCGGCCGGTGAGCCAGCCGGGGCCCTTACCAACGTTACACCGATTTAATGTGCAAGCGAGCGGGAGAATTGCCATAAAGCTTTGATATCGACGGGCCATCCTCTGTGGTCGGAGGGTGTCGTCGCGTCTACTTCAGCTTGGGAAGCGTAGACGGGATCTTTGCCAACCGGAGTGCCGATGGCCGCCTGGAAACAGTTCGTTTTTGCACTTGTGATCCTCGTCGCGGCCGCGGCCGCCTGGGTTCGCTTTTTTCCAGGCGCGCCGGATGTGCTGGCGCGCTGGGGCATCGACTGGGCTGATGCCGCGACGCCTCCGACAGTGACGAGTGCCGTCGACAACACCGGGCAAGCGGGCAGCGGCAACGGCGCCCGCCAGTCGGTGACTATCGTCGCATTGCCGGCGGCCACGGCCGTCATCAACGATCGCCTGCGGGCGATCGGCACCGGCCGCGCCAACGCCTCGGTGACGGTCAATCCCTACAGTTCAGGCCGCCTGGTCGAATTTCTGGTCGAGTCCGGCGCCCATGTCGAAAAAGGACAGATCATTGCCACCCTCGATTCCGACACCGAGGTGATCGCACAGGACCGCGCAAAAGTTGCCTTGCAGGACGCGCAGGCCAAGCTCGACCGGGTCAAATCGCTGCGGGCTTCCAACGCTGCGACGGCGGTCGCCGTTGCCGATGCCGAAGTGGTGCTGGCCAATGCCAAGCTGGCGCTTCGCGATGCGGAACTGGCCTTGCAGCGCCGCTCGATCGTCGCGCCGATCGCCGGCGTCGTTGGCATCCTGCCGATATCAGCCGGCAATTATGTGACCAGCCAGTCGGCGGTCGCCACCCTCGACGACCGCTCCAGCATACTGGTCGAATTCTGGGTGCCGGAACGCTTCGCCGCCGCCGTCGAGGTCGGCGCGCAATTGTCGGCGACGCCAATTGCCAACCCCAACAAAGCCTATTCCGGCACGGTCTCCGCCATCGACAACCACATCGATGAAGCCAGTCGTACCCTTCTGGTCAAGGCAAAGATTGCCAATCCGGCCGATTCGCTGCGTGCCGGCATGTCCTTCCAGATCACCATGAAGTTCCCCGGCGACAGCTTTCCCGCGGTCAGTCCGCTGGCGATCCAATGGGGTTCGGACGGCGCCTATATCTGGGCCATCGTGGACGGCAAGGCCAAGCGGGTTGCGGTGCGCATCATCCAGCGCAACACTGAGACCGTGCTGATCGATGCCCCGATCGTCAGCGGCGACATGGTGGTGACCGAAGGCACCCAGAGCGTCAGCGAAGGCGGCGAGGTCCGCATCGCCGGCGAACAACAGCGCGCCGCGGACGCCGACGGCTGATGACCGCCACCAACAACGCAGCCAGCGACACAGGTTTCACTGCGCTGTTCATCCGCAGGCCGGTGATGGCCTTCGTATTGAACACGCTGATCGCGGTCGCCGGCCTTGCTGCCTTTTACGGTGTCGAAATCCGCGAACTGCCGGATGTCGATCGCGCCGTCGTCACCGTCAACACGACCTTTGAAGGCGCTGCGGCCGAGACTGTCGACCGCGAATTGACCGACGTGATTGAGGGCGCGGTCGCCCGCGTCTCTGGTGTGAAGTCGATCTCGTCCACCTCGTCCTTCGGCACAAGCCGCGTCACCATCGAATTCAACGACGGCGTCGACCTCGACGTCGCCGCCTCCGATGTGCGCGATGGCGTCGGCCGCGTCGCCGACCAGATGCCGGACACGGCGGATGCGCCTCGCATCGTCAAGGCCGATGCCAATTCCGAGCCGGTGATGCGGCTGGCTGTCACCTCCGACACCATGTCGGTGCAGGACATGACGGTGCTGGTCCAGGACCAGATCGAGGACGAGATTGCCGCCGTGCCTGGCGTAGCCGACGTCCAGGTCTATGGCGACCGCGACAAGATATTTCGCATCGATGTCGATCAGAACAAGCTCGCCGGCCTGGGCTTCACCGTCGCCGACCTGAGGACAGCGCTGGCCTCGGTCGCTTTCGATTCGCCTGCCGGCTCGATCACCACGACCAACCAGGATCTGATCGTGCGTCCGACGGCGGACGTGACCACGCCGGAGGAGTTCGAAAACATCATCATCGGCGGCACGACCCGCATCCGCGACGTCGCCACCGTCACGCTCGGCCCCGACATCGGTCAGACCACATTGCGTTCGAACGGCAAGACTGGCATCGGTCTCGGCATCATCCGCCAGGCGGAATCGAACACGCTGGATATTTCGACCGGCGTCAGGGCCGCCGTCGCCGCGCTGCAGGCGGATCTGCCTCAGGGCATGTCGATCAAGGTCACCAGCGACGATGCGGTCTTCGTCAACGGCGCGGTGCATGAGGTCGAGATCGCACTCGGCCTGTCCGTCTCCATTGTGCTGATCGTCATCTATGTGTTTCTCCTCGACTGGCGCGCGACGCTCATTCCCGGGCTTGCGATGCCGGTCGCCATGATCGGGACAATCGCCGCCATCTATCTTGCCGGCTTCTCGGTCAACATATTGACGCTGCTCGCCCTGGTGCTGGCGACGGGCCTGGTCGTCGACGACGCCATCGTTGTTCTGGAAAACATCGTGCGACGACGCAACGAAGGCATGGGGCCACGCGCCGCGGCCGTGCTTGGCGCTCAGGAAGTGTTCTTCGCCGTCATCGCCACGACGCTGACGCTGGTCGCCGTCTTCGTGCCGATCTCCTTCCTGCCCGGCCAGACCGGCGGCCTGTTCCGCGAATTCGGCTTCGTTCTCGCCATATCGGTGCTTCTGTCCGCCGTCGTGGCGTTAACCCTTTGTCCGATGCTTGCCTCGCGCATGCTGTCGGTTGCCCCGCTTCACCACGAAGGCGGCAGCGGCATCGGTGCCCGCATCGGCCGCGCACTGAACACGCTCTACCGGCGCTGTCTGCGCATCTGCCTCGACGCGCCGTGGATCGTGCTTCTGGTCGCGCTGCTGTTTGCAGCCACCGCCTTCACGCTGTTTGGCACGATCCGCCAGGAACTGACGCCGACCGAGGACCGTGCCATCGTGCTCATGCGCGTCGACGCGCCGCAAGGCGTTAGCCTCGACTACACGACGCAGCAGATGCAGAAGATCGAAAACCTGATCCAGCCGCTGCGCGATTCCGGCGAAATCCGCAACACGTTCGAGAGCGCCGGCCGCAACGGCGCCTACAACGCCGGCTTCATGGTGATGACACTGGCGCCATGGGACGAGCGCACCCGCAGCCAGCAGCAGATCATGGCCGACATCAGACGGCTCACCCGGCAGGTGCCGAGCGTGCGCGTCTTTCCGATGCAGCCCAACAGCCTCGGGATTCGCGGCGCCGGCAACGGCCTGCAGTTCGCGCTGGTCGGTAACAACCGTGCGGCGCTAGGCGACGCTGCGGTGAAGATCATCGCCGAGATGCAGAAGGACGCCCGCTTCCAGTCGCCCCGGCTCTCCGTCGACCCGACACAGCCGCAGCTTTCGGTGACCATCGACCGCGAGCGTGCGTCCGACCTCGGTATCGACATCACCGGGCTTGCCGATACTTTTCAGGCCATGCTCGACGGCAATGATGTCGTCGACGTCTATATCGCCGACCGCAGCTACGGGGTGAAACTCGTCTCGACGACCAACCCGATCAACGACCCGACCGATCTGGAGAACATCTTCCTGAAGACGGCCGACGGCCGCTTCGTGCCGATGTCGACCATCGCCGCTTTGACCGAGCGCGCCGTGCCGCCTTCGCTGACCCGCGAGCAGCAGCAGCCGTCGGTGGCGATCACCTCCAACCTCAGCGGTGATTTCGCGCTCGGCCAGGCGCTCGCCCGCGCCGAGGCAATCGCCACGCCGCTTCTGCCGCCAGGCAGCCGCATCGTGCCGTTGGCCGAGGCAGCGACACTGGGCGAAACAAACAGTGCCATGATCACCATCTTCGGTTTCTCGCTGGTCATCATCCTTTTGGTGCTCGCCGCCCAGTTCGAGAGCTTCGTCAGCGCGGTCATCATCATGGCGACGGTGCCACTCGGCCTTGCCTGCGCGATCTTTGCCCTTTTGCTCAGCGGCACCAGCCTCAACGCCTACAGCCAGATCGGCCTGGTGCTCCTGGTCGGCGTCATGGCCAAGAACGGCATCCTGATCGTCGAGTTCGCCAATCAGTTGCGCGACCGCGGGCTCGGGGTGCGCGAGGCGATCGAGCAGGCCTCCACCATAAGGCTGCGGCCGGTGATGATGACGATGATCTGCACCGTGCTCGGCGGCGTGCCGCTGGTGCTGGCGAGCGGCGCCGGCGCCGAGGCGCGCATCGCGCTCGGCTGGGTGATCGTCGGCGGTCTGGGCCTGGCCACCGTCTCGACGCTGTTCCTGACACCGGTCGCCTATCTCCTGCTCGGCCGCTTCGTCACGCCGAAGGTGGAAGAGGCATCACGGTTGAAGCGCGAGCTCGAACAAGCCGCCTACACCAATGTCGACCCGGCGGAGTAGGCAGGACAATCGCTTCAGCTAAGGCCGGTGGCCGCTCAAGCCGAGCGTTTGCGCTGCCCCTCACCTGCCTGCCGGCATCCTCTCCCCGTATAGGGACGGGGAGAGGGGCGCTCTCGTCACCGATTTCGCCAATCACCGGCGTCGCAAGAAGGGCGCCGGCGTTGCGATCAGCTCCTTCTCCCCGTCACTATACGGGGAGGAGTGCCCGGCAGGGCGATGAGGGGCGGCGCCGACTTCAACAAGTTGATCTCCAATACAAATTGGGCACTATCATTTGCCTGAAGAGATTTGCGGCCCTGACCATGGCAGCCTTTTGCTGGGCGAGGCACGGGCGCGCGGAGGAATTGCAATGAGCTATCTGGACGAGCTGTTTTCGGTGGCCGGCAAGACCGCGCTGGTGACCGGGGCTGCGACCGGCATCGGCCGCATGGCGGCGACCGCTTTGGTCAGAGCCGGCGCCACTGTGATGATCGCTTCGCGCAAGGGCGAGGACTGCGTCAGGGTTGCCGGCGAACTGAACGCCCTCGGCGGCTCCGGCCGGGCCGAAGGCTTTGCCGGCGATGTCTCCAGCGAAGCTGGCATCGCGGCGCTGGTCGACGAGGTCAAGGCGCGGACCGAGCGGCTGAACATCCTGGTCAACAATGCCGGCGTCTCCTGGGGCGCGCCGCTGGAAAGTTTTCCCTACCATGCCTGGGCCAGGGTGTTCGGCGTCAACGTCACGGCCGTCTTCCACCTGACGCGCGAACTTCTGCCGCTGCTCGACGCCGCCGCCAGCGGTGCCGATCCGGCCCGGGTGATCAATTTGGGTTCGGTGATGGGCACGCAGCCGCTGGCCGACGACGCTTACTCCTACTCTGCCTCGAAGGCTGCTGTTCATCATCTGACGCGCACCTTGGCGATCGAGTTCGCCGCCCGCCGCATCACCGTCAATGCCTTCGCCCCCGGTCCCTTCCAGAGCCGGATGACTGCCTTCGCCACCGCGAGCGAGGACCAGGCCAAGCATATCGGCGGCCATGTTCCGGTCGGCCGCATCGGCGCGCCGGATGACATTGCCGGCGCAACGCTCTATTTGTGCAGCCGTGCCGGCAGCTATATTACCGGCGCTATCCTGCCGATCGATGGCGGACAGTCGGTGCAGCATGGGCTGACGCTGTTCAAGGAATGAAGCCGCTCGCGCTCCGGACGGTTGAAATGGAGGACATCAGCGTGGAACCGATCAGTCTCGATGTGCTTCTGGCCAGCGTCGGCAAGGAGGTCGGCGTGTCGCCGTGGCGGGTGGTCTCGCAGCGCATGATCGACCAGTTCGCCGACGCCACCGACGACCACCAGTTCATCCATTGCGACCCGGAGCGCGCCAAGCGCGAGACGCCGTTCGGCGGCACCATCGCGCATGGTTTTCTGTCGCTTTCGCTTCTATCGGCGATGACCTTCGAGACCATGCCGCCGCTCGAAAACAGCAAGATGGGCGTCAACCATGGTTTTGACTCGCTGCGCTTCCTGGCCCCGGTGAAGACCGGCGCGCGCATCCGCACCCGTTTCGTGCTGGCCGACGTCAAGGTCAGGCCGTCGGGGTGGGTGCAGACCGCGCATGACGTTACGATCGAGATCGAGGGCTCGAAAAAGCCGGCGCTGACCGCGCGCTGGCTGACGCTGACATTGATCGAGCGCGAGCCAGAAGCGGCCTGAACGGCTCAACGAACCTCGCCAGAGATCATCTTCATGTGCCGGCCGACCTGCAGGGCGATGTAGACGACCAGCGCGCAACCGATCGGGAACACGATCTCGTTGAGGCCGGTTGTGATCGCCCGCGGCAATTCAAGCGCAACGCCGTTCACCGCGGCCGTCTCAATCGTCAGGACCGTGATTCCGCCGCCGAACACCGCGCCGATCGCGGTGCCTGCCAGCGCGAAATGGAGCGGACGGGGCCTTTCCTTCGACGCCAGCGAGGCCAGGATCCAGCCGAGCAGGCCGTATTCGATCGCCCGCAGCACGCCCAGCGTGGTGAGCGAGAGGGTGGCCGGTTTTGTGGCCGCATCAAGAGCAGTTACCATGACCTTTTGCGACCCCTTGGCGATGGCCATCGCCAGTGGTGCCGAGATTGCAGCGATCAGGCCGCCGAGCGAGGCTCGTACCTTGGCGATCGCCGTGCCGAGGCTGAGACCGGCGCAGACGAAGAA
Organism: Mesorhizobium sp. WSM4806; assembly: GCF_055811635.1. Classification (NCBI taxonomy): domain Bacteria; kingdom Pseudomonadati; phylum Pseudomonadota; class Alphaproteobacteria; order Hyphomicrobiales; family Phyllobacteriaceae; genus Mesorhizobium; species Mesorhizobium sp. WSM4806. The sequence continues at coordinate 7,705 of NZ_JBVVQZ010000010.1, forward strand.
CGCCCACGTCACGCCTTGCGCCAATTCGATCAGGATCAGGGTGGTAGCCGGGTGAGAACCCGCTGCAAGCCTGCCAGCCAGAGTAAGCGCCTCCATGGCGAATCCGAGCGCGATCGCCAACCATGCAACCATGACCACCCGCCTGAGGGCCAGCATGGCATCGTGAGAAAGTGGATCTGCGTTTGGCGCAACGGAAGAAAGCTCGGTCATGGTCATCTCGCCCTAGCAACAAAATCTCTTGGCCGGGCCGCAGCTAACCTCTGGTTGTAACAGTCCGATGTCGCGTCGTTCTGCCCGGGTAACACTTGCGATCGATGTTTGGGCGGAAATGGCTGAGAAGGACGCCGATTTTTGACCGCGCCTTGTCCGATTCCGTACAGCGGATATAATTTAGCCAGCCACAAACAGAAGGCAGGCGAAAATTGCCGCTTAGCGTCCAGACACGCCGCGAGAAACAAAAGGCCGAACTGCGCTCCGAACTTGTCGACGCCGCGCACAAGCTCGTCCAGGAAGAAGGCTATGAAGGCCTCACCATCCGCAAGCTGGCCAAGCGTGTCGGCTATGCGCCGATGTCGGTCTATTCCTATTTTGCCGACAAGCAGGACATCTTGTTCGCGTTGGCCGAGGACGCGTTCAAGACTCTCGCAAAGCGTATCGAGGATCACCCGGCCGACGATCCGATCGAGGCGCTGCAAGTGGTGATGACCGAATATGCGGCCTTCGGCCTTGGCAACCCCAACGAGTATCGCACGATATTCATGACCGAGAAGGTCAAGCCCCCGGAAGGCAGGACCTTCGCCGAGATGCAGGAGGGCAACCCGTTGATGAAGGTGCTGATCAAGAGGGTCGAAGCCTGCGTGGCCGCCGGCAGGCTGAAGGGCGATCCGCGCGCCATCGCCACCATGCTGTGGGCGGTCGGCCACGGCACGATCTCGCTGCTGATCACCTTTCCCTTCTATCCGTTCGGGGACCAGCAGGCTTTCGTCAAGCGGATGTGCGACTTCACGCTTGCCGCTCTGGCCACGCAGGACGTGCTGCCGCTGACCGAGACGCCGGTCAACTGCTGAAGGTTTTTGTTCGGTTTCGGATAGCTGACAGGCAAGCGAAACAGGGCGAAGGCTCGGGGAATCAATCTATGCGTGTAGGACCCTGGTGGCTGGGATCGCGGCCCGGCGGGCTAGCGCCACGCTCGCCGTCAAAAATTTCGTACATGTACAATTTCCGACTTGAACTTCATATTCGCCGGTCGTATATGTACGCTATGTCGTACATGTACAAATCCAGTCATCCAGCCCGGAGACAGACCATGAAAAGGACAATCCTCACCGTCGCGGCAGTGCTTGCATTCTCGGGCGCTGCCTTCGCCGACCAGAGTCAGCCCGGCAAACAGGCGCCGGCCGCGGCCTGCGCCCAGACCGGCATCAAGCTCGATTGCGGCGCGACCGGATCGGTCGAGACGGCAGGCGCGGCCACCCACAAGGGCTCAACGGAAAGCAAGGGCCCGCGGCTCGGCATCGACATCGACCCGTGGATCGTGCCCAGCACGTTCTGACGTTCGAAACAAAAGCGACGACAGGAAATCCTGACCGCCTGCTCTCGTGGCCGGCGACCCGGCTCGCCGGAGCCTGATGAATGTTATTTCCTGCGGTTCTTCATTCCGGCCACGATCTTGGCCTTGCCAGGTCTTGCAGGAGCGCCGGGAATCGAAGTCCCGGTGATCGACACCGGATCGCTGGCCGGAAACGTGTCCTCGAGCCCTTCCTCGAGTTCCTCTTCAATGTTTGGTTCTTTGTGCTGCTCGTGTTCGAACGAGCGCACGGCCGGCGTCTTCTGAGCCGCTGGATTCGGCACGGATTTCGACGGCATCGACATTCTCCCCGACTTGCTCCGGCAAACGGTCGAGCCCAGCGAACATTCCTAAGCCGCTGCGTCGCCGGCCGCCTCCGACAGGAAAGTAAAGACATAATCGGAAAAAGAGCGCCAGCATTCAACCCGGAACGCGTCGGCTGCGATGCGCAATAGCACGATCTCGGCCTTACCCAGGATGGTGCGCGAGGCCGCGCCCACCGGAAAGACGTCCAGCGACAGATCCTGCGGACAGCCTGAATTGATCGTCGCCGCCGCCGCTGGACCGATAACCGAGATGGCGACGTTGCGATGCGAGATGCCGACCGCCGAATGCAGCACTGTGACCTCGGCGCAATCGGCGAGCGGGTCTTTTCCCACCTCGTCGATGACCAGCCATTCGTCCGGCCCAAGCCACAATGCCGTGCGCCCGGCATTTGCCGCCGAGGTTTTGGGCTTCCGCGGCAGGTTCACTCCAAGCGCCTTCGAAAGCGCCGCGACCGAGGCGTCCGGCGCGCGCAGCGAAATACGCTGCGCCGGCGGCAACACAGCAAGCGTAACTCCGGTTACGGAAAGCTCCTGACCGGCGAGAGCCGGCCGGCGTTCGACCGACGGCGCAGCGGCGGCAGATTCCTTCGCGGCAGCCTTAGCCATTGAGGCGCTCCCCCTTGTCGTCAAAGAACACCATGCCGGTGACCTCCACCTCGATCGTCGCATTGGGCATCGGCACGTAGAGCGTCTCGCCCATCCGGTCGCGGCCGCCGGCAACCAGGGCCAGCGCAATCGAGCGGCCGCAATTTTCCGACCAGTAGCTCGAGGTGACATGGCCGATCATCGTCATCGGGATCGCCTGTTTCGGATCGCCGACGATCTGCGCGCCTTCTTCCAGCACGACTTTTGGGTCTTTGGTCTTCAGGCCGACAAGCTGCTTGCGGCCCTTGGCGACCAGGTCGGGCCGAGCCAGGCCCCTGATACCGACGAAATCGGTCTTCTTCTTGCCGACCGCCCAGTCGAGCCCGGCATCGCCAGGCGTCACCGTGCCGTCGGTGTCCTGGCCGACGATGATGTAGCCTTTTTCGGCACGCAGCACGTGCATCGCCTCGGTACCGTAGGCACAGGCGCCGTGCTTCTGGCCCTCGGCCCACAGCGCTTCCCAGACGGCCTGGCCGTAGTCGGCCGGCACGTTGACCTCGAAGCCGCGCTCGCCGGTGAACGACATGCGGAACAGCCTTGTCGGCACGCCGCAAATCCTGCCCTCGCGCACCGACATATGCGGCAGCGCCCCGTCCGACATGTCGATGCCCTCGACCAGCGGCGCGATGATGTCTCGCGACTTCGGTCCTTGCACGGCAATCACCGCCCACTGCTCGGTGGTCGAGGTCAGCCAGACGTTGAGATGCGGAAACTCGGTCTGGAGGTAATCCTCCATATGGTTCATGACGCGCGGCGCACCGCCCGTCGTCGTCGTCACGTGGAAACGGTCGGTTGCAAGCCTGCCAACGACACCGTCGTCATAGATGAAACCATCCTCGCGCAGCATGATGCCATAGCGGCAGCGGCCGGGCTCCAGTTTCTCCCACGGATTGGTATAGAGCAGCTCCATGAACTTCGCCGCATCCGGCCCGACCACCTCGATCTTGCCCAGCGTCGAGGCGTCGAACAGGCCGGCCGTCTTGCGCACCGTGACACACTCGCGATCGACCGCGGCGTCCATGTCCTCGCCTGCTTTGGGAAAATACCAGGCGCGCTTCCATTGGCCGACATCCTCGAACACCGCACCTTGAGCCTCGGCCCACGGATGGATCGCCGTCTTGCGGGTCGGGTCGAAGAGCGGACCCCGCGCGTGCCCGACGATCGAACCGAAGGTCACCGGCGTGTAAGGCGCCCGGAACGTCGTCAGGCCGACTTGCGGGATCGGCTTGCCCAGCGTCTCGGCGGCGATCGCCAGGCCGTGCATGTTCGAGGTCTTGCCCTGGTCGGTCGCCATGCCGTTGGTGGTGAAGCGCTTGACGTGCTCGATCGAGCGCATGCCTTCATGCACCGCCTGGCGGATGTCCTTGGCGGTGACGTCGTTCTGGAAGTCGACGAAGGCTTTTACCGTCGTGTCCGGCCCGGCGCCGGGCGCCGCGCCCAGCATGCCACGCGACCAACTCTCGCTGGCGTCGACCTTCGGCTTGGCGCCGGCATTCTTGACGCCCGCATCCTTGGCCACCTTGGCGCCCGCCGCATAGGCCTCGTCGATCGTCGCCGACAGTCCGTCCGTGCCGTTGCAGGCGCCGACCGACACGCAATCCTGCGCGTAGGTACCGGGCACGAAACGCTTTGTCTCGTCGTTGAAGGCGACCTTGCCGCGCGATTGCGAGAACAGATGCACCGACGGTGTCCAGCCGGCCGACATCAGGATGGCGTCGACCGGGATGGTGCGCTCGCCGCCGCCATTCTTCGGCTGAACGGTCATCGACGAAACCCGCAATTTGCCGCCGGCGCGGATCACCGCGCGGCCGAAATTGACCTCGATGCCGAGCGACCTCGCCTCGTCGATTACCGACCCGGTCGGGTTGTCGCGCAGGTCGACTATCGCCGCCACGCCGACGCCGGCCTTCTTCAGGTCGATCGCCGCCGCATAGGCGGAATCATTGGCCGTATAGACGCCGACATTCCTGCCGACCGCGACGCCAAAATGGTTGAGATAGGTGCGCGCCGCCGACGCCAGCATGATGCCTGGCCGGTCGTTGTCGGCAAACACCATGTGCCGCTCGATGGCACCGGTCGCCAGCACGACGCGTTTGGCACGAACCTGCCACAGCCGCTCGCGCGGCAGCTCGCGGCCGGGGTTCTGCAAATGGTCGCTGACGCGCTCGACCAGCCCGACGAAATTCTGCGCGTAATAGCCGAAGGCCGTGGTGCGCGACAGCACGCGGACATTGTCCATGGCCCTGAGCGTCGCGACTGCGCCTTGCGCCCAGGCAAAACCATCCTGGCCGTCGATCCTGGCGCCGCTTTCGAAGCGCAGGCTGCCGCCGAAATCCACCTGCTCGTCGGCAAGGATGACGCGTACGCCGGTTTCGGCCGCGGCAAGTGCCGCGGCGATGCCGGCAGCACCGCCGCCCAGCACCAGCACGTCGCAATGTGCGAAACGCGCCGAATAGTGGTCGGGATCCGGCTGGTCGGGAGCGACGCCAAGCCCTGCCGCAGCCCTGATCCTGGGCTCGTAAAAGTTCTTCCAGGCGGACTTCGGCCACATGAAGGTCTTGTAGTAAAAGCCCGCCGAAAGCAACGGCGAGGCGATGTCGCCGAGCGCGCTGACGTCGAAGGCCAATGACGGCCAGCGGTTCTGCGACTGTGCCGTCAGCCCGTCATAGAGCTCCTGCACGGTGGCACGGACATTTGGCGTCCTCCTGGCCGAGTCGCGCTTGATCTCAACCAGCGCGTTGGGCTCTTCCGCCCCGGCGGACAGGAAGCCGCGCGGCCGGTGATATTTGAACGAACGGCCGACCAGATGGACGCCGTTGGCGAGCAGCGCCGAGGCCAGCGTTTCGCCTTCGACGCCGGCATAGGACTGGCCGTCGAAGCTGAACCGCGCGGTCTCTGCCTGCTTGAGGCGCCCGGCGCCGGGAATGCGGAACGTCGCGATCATTCGGAGGCTCCCGGCAGCTTCGCCGGCTTCGGCTCGCCGGCCTTGTAGGTCATCAGGAACCTGTCGCTGACGGTGTCACGCACGGCATTGAAGAACCGCGCGCAGCCATGCATGTGCCGCCAGCGCTCATAGATGATGCCTTTGGGATTCGAGCGGATGAAAAAGAACTTTTCGAAATCGTCGTCGCTTGTCGCGGCCATATCCGCCGAACGCGCGATATGTGCCTCGCCGGCGTTGCGGAATTCGAGTTCCGGACGCTCTTCCTCGCAATAGGGGCAGCGGATGAGAAGCATGGTTGTTCCTACAATTCGCCGTGGCCGACGCAGGCGCCGGCCGGTTGATCGCAAAGCCTCTGGCCCAACATCACAAAGCGGGCCATCATCAGTGCGCCACCGCTGCCGCCGCTGCCTCGTCGATTAGGCGGCCGGTGCGGAAGCGCTCGATGGTGAAGGGCGCGTTGATCGGGTGCGGATCGTCCCTGGCGATGGTGTGGGCAAAGACATGGCCCGAGCCCGGCGTCGCCTTGAAGCCGCCCGTGCCCCAGCCGCAATTGACATAGAGGCCGGGCACTGGCGTCTTGGCCAGGATCGGCGAACGGTCGGGCGTCACGTCGACGATGCCGCCCCACGAGCGCAGCATCTTCATGCGCGTGAACATCGGGAACATCTCGCAGATGGCGTCGAGCGTGTGCTGCAGGATGTGCAGGCCGCCGGTCTGCGAATAGGAGATATACTGGTCGGTACCGGCGCCGATGACCAGTTCGCCCTTGTCGGACTGCGAGATATAGGCGTGCACCGTGTTCGACATCACCACGCAGGGGAAGACCGGCTTGACAGGCTCGGAAACCAGCGCCTGCAGCGGATAGCTTTCCAGCGGCATCCGCACGCCGGCCATGTCCATGATGACGGACGAATGGCCGGCGGCAACGACGCCGACTTTTTTGGCGCCGATGAAGCCGCGCGTCGTCTCGACGCCGGTGACCGAACCGTTCGGCGCCCGCTTGACGCCGGTGACCTCGCAATTCTGGATGATGTGGACGCCGCGCGCCGAAGCGCCGCGCGCATAGCCCCAGGCGACCGCATCGTGGCGGGCGGTGCCGCCGCGACGCTGCAGGGTCGCGCCCATCACCGGATAGCGGGCATCGCGCGAAATGTTGAGCGGCGGGCAGAATTCCTTGGCGGCTTCCGGCGTCAGCCATTCATTGTCGATGCCGTTCAGACGGTTGGCATGGACGTGGCGTTTCAAGACCTGGATGTCGTGCACATTGTGGGCCAGCATCATGACGCCGCGCGGCGAATACATGACGTTGTAGTTGAGCTCCTGGCTGAGCCCGTCCCACAGCTTCAGCGCGTGGTCGTAGATGCCGGCGCTCTCGTCATAGAGATAGTTGGAGCGGATGATGGTGGTGTTGCGGCCGGTATTGCCGCCGCCGAGCCAGCCCTTTTCCAGCACCGCGACATTGGTGATGCCGTGCACCGTGGCGAGATAATAGGCGGTGGCCAGGCCATGGCCGCCGGCGCCGACGATGATGACGTCGTACTCCTTCTTCGGCTCTGGCGAGGACCACTGTTCCTCCCAGCCCTTGTGGCCGCGCATGGCCTCGCGGGCGATGGCGAATACCGAGTATTTCTTCAACGTTCCAGCCTCGCAGATAGCGGCCGGACATCCAATCGAGCCCCGGCGCGCGAGGTGTATCACTAGCGAAACAGCGCTGCCACCCTTGCGCTGTTTGCGACGGCGCTTGCCGTTTTGCGCCACGGCCAAAAAGACCTGTCGAGCAACGAGCCGAACGACGCATCCGGACGCCTTCAGGTATCGGGTGGCTCGTGCCGCCTCGATCTGCGACGAAGCATCCGATTGCCGGCGAAAGCTGGCGCGAAAGAAGGATGCAAAAATGCTCGCACTCGCCAACAAGATCGCCATCGTCACCGGCGCCAGTTCCGGCATCGGCCGCGCCACGGCAAAACTCTTTGCCGAGGAAGGCGCCAAGGTGGTCGTCGCTGCCCGTCGCCAGGCAGAGCTGGACGCGCTCGTCGCGGAAATCGAGGAAGCCGACGGCTCGGCGATCGCCCTTGCCGGCGACGTTCGCGACGAAGCCTATGCCAAAGCCCTTGTCGACCTGGCGGTCGAGAAATTCGGCGGGCTGGATATCGCCTTCAACAACGCCGGCTCGACCGGCAAGATGGGTCCAATCTCGGAGCTGTCGCTGGAAGGCTGGCGAGAGACGCTTGACACCAACCTGACCAGCGCATTCCTCGGCGCGAAATATCAGGTCCCGGCGATGGTCGAACGCGGCGGCGGATCGCTGATCTTTACCTCTACCTTTGTCGGCCATACCGTCGGCATGCCCGGCATGACCAGCTATGCCGCAAGCAAGGCCGGGCTGATCGGATTGACGCAGGTGCTTGCCGCCGAAAATGGCGCCAAAGGCGTGCGGGTCAACGCGCTCCTGCCGGGCGGCACCGACACGCCTTCGGCAACGTTCAAGACACCTGAATCGCGAGCCTTCGTCGAAAACCTGCATGCCTTGAAGCGCGTCGCCGAGCCTGAGGAGATCGCCCATTCGGCGCTCTATCTGGCTTCCGACGCATCGAGCTTCACCACTGGAACTGCGCTGTTTGCCGATGGCGGGGTCTCGATCAATCGGACGTGAGGCAATCTCGCAAAAGCGGTCTTGCTTTCCGGTGCGATTTGGCGATTTCTTCGGACACTTCTGTTCGAAGACAGGCCTAGAACATGCTGCTGATCAGGACCTACATCGCTGCTAGCGCAATCGAGGGCGTCGGCGTGTTCGCCGCCGAGCCGATCAGGAAGGGAGCGTCGATCTGGCGGCTCGATCCCGACTTCGATCGGCTGATCCCGCTGGAAAAATATGGGGCCGCGCCGCCGCACCTCAGGGAATTGCTCGACAGATATGCCTATCCAAGCCCGGACCGGCCCGGATTCATCGTCTATGAGGTCGACAATGGCCGCTTCATGAACCATTCTGAAAGGCCGAACACGGATTTTTCTCGGCATGGTGGGGCAACCGCGATCCGCGCCATAGCGGCGGGCGAGGAAATAACCTGCGATTACGGCGAGTTCTTCGAAGATTTCGAGCGGCTTCATTTGGCCACGGCATAGAGGAGCGCCTGTCGCCGCTTGCGAATGCAAGGACCATCAAACGGGCCCGGAGTGGTGAGCGGCTCCGGGCCACATTTCCATTCCCAGATCAGTTCCGGTGGGCGTGCGGCTCGTCGGTGTGGCGGCCGTCATACTGCAGGTCCAGCTCGCGAATCGCCTCCTTGCCTTTCTTCGGATCGACAAGCCTGAGAAGCGCGTCGATCTTGGCCTCCATCCGGTCGGTACTCTCCTTCGATTGCGGCGAACCGACGAAGAGCAGGAACGCCAGGCCACCGACCTGCCAGAGCAGCTGCAGGAATTCCGATTGCCAGTTCTCGAGCGTGTCGCGGCTCATCTCGATCAGATAGCCGCCGAACTCTGGCGGTTGGCTCAGCGCTCGCTGCTCGTCGAGATAGGCGAACCAGCCGAAAACCCAGTGGCCGACGATCGAAATGATGAAGAAGCCGAGGGTAATCCAGGCATAGCTGTAAGCCCGCCACACCGAAGGTGGTGTCACCTTGGCCGCCGGCCTGTCGTCCTCATCGTTTGGCATTGTCGCTGTCCGACCCCGAGCGAGCCAAGAACTGCTCCGTAGTCGCGGGCAGCTTGTTTTTCAGCCACTCGGCCATCGCCTCCTCCTCACGCAGATTTTCTTCGCAGGCCCGGGCGACTTCTGTTTCGCCTAGGGATTCGGCGGCTGCGATGAGGATCGTGTAGGATGCGATCTCCATGTGCTCGAAGGTGTAGCTCGCCAGTGAGCCTTTCATCACCTCGTCGCCGGCGAAGACGCCGCTTAGGGACTGTGCCATCGCCAGCAGCTTGCCGCCGGCGTCCTTCAGCGTGGACGTATCTTCGCCCACTTGTTCCAGGCAGGTCCTGAGGCGCGCGGCTTGCCCTCTCGTCTCGTTGAGGTGCAGGCTGATGCGCTCACGGAGTTCGGGATAACTCTCCAGCCGGCTCAGCTGGCCGTTCAGCATGGTTTCGGCCTGCTCCTCCATCGCATGCGCGTCCCTGAGCCACTGGACGAGCCATTCACGGGTCTCTGACATCGGTTTTCTCCTGTGCTTGCGTATGCGAAACAACCATGGGGAACGAGGTTTGTTCCTTCGTCGATAAAGCCGGGCGGACCGTTTTGCCGGATTGAGGCAGCAGGTTTTATCGGTGGCTGAGAAAACGTCAACGATGCTCTCATCGGCGCGGAGAGCCCGCCCGATAAGGCAAATCTACTACCAAGGGTCGTAATTCCTTGCTTTCTGACGGCAGTTATGCTAATGATTTGCGCATGGTGCTGATTGCGCCGACGACCCGCCGCCGAGGCGGGTTTTTCGTTTCGGCAGTGGACAGAGCGGCGTGATTCTGCTATCAGCCGCCACAATTCGTGGTGTAGACCGCCGCGGAGGCAAGCGACTATGGCCACTTGCCTGTTGTTAACAAACCCGAAAGACAGGATTGCCCGTGCAGGTACTCGTCCGCGACAACAATGTTGATCAGGCGCTTCGCGCGCTCAAGAAAAAGATGCAGCGCGAAGGCATCTTCCGCGAAATGAAGATGCGCGGACATTATGAGAAGCCTTCCGAGAAGCGCGCCCGCGAAAAGGCGGAAGCCGTTCGACGCGCCCGCAAGCTGGCCCGCAAGCGCGCTCAACGCGAAGGCCTGCTGCCGATGACGCCGCGCCCGGTGGCGGCTGGTGCTGCTGGCGCGCCGCGTCCGCCGCGGTTCTGACGTCAATTTTTCGTCCTTTTCGAAGGATACCAAGGGTGGCGCGATGTATAATCGCCGCCACCTTTTTGTTTTGAATTCGACCAGTTCGCAGAGGACCGGTTCGGAGAGGGAACAGACCTGACGGCGCGGGCGGGCAGTGAGGACAGAGCAGACATGAACGCAATTAGCGTGGAGCGCAGAACCGTTATGCGCCGCTTCGCCCTGACGGCAACCCTGCTTTCCGGCTTGGCGCTCGCCGGCTGCCAGACAGCCCCGACCGGCGAATTCACCAACATCGACAAGGCACAAGGGTCGGCCGAGAACATCTCCTCGCTATCGGCCGTTATCCAGCGCAGTCCTCAGGACCCGGAAGCTTACAATGTGCGCGGCTCGGCCTATGGCCGCGGCGGCCAGTATCAGGCGGCGCTCAAGGACTTCAACACCGCCATCCAGCTCAATCCGAATTTCTACCAGGCCTATTCGAACCGCGCTCTCATCCAGCGCTTCCTCGGCGATCAGGCGGCCGCCCTTGCCGACTACAACCGCTCGATCCAGATCAATCCCGATTATGACGCAGCCTATATCGGCCGCGGCAATCTCTACCGCAAAGCCAACCGCATCCAGGAAGCGTTCAACGATTTCCAGAAGGCCATCCAGCTCGACACGACAGATGCGCGCGCCTATCACAATCGCGGCCTGATCTATCAGAGCCAGGGCCAGCACGCTTTCGCCATCGAGGATTTCTCGACCGCCATTTCGCTGGCGCCGGACGCCGCCGATCCCTACAATGGCCGCGGCCTCTCCTATCTCGCGACGAACGACGAGGACAACGCCTTCGCCGACATCAACATGGCGATCAAGCTCGACGGCAAGAATGCCGAGGCCTGGTCCAACCAGGCGCTGATCTACGAGCGGCGCGGCGACAAGGCCAAGGCGGCAAAATCCTATCGAGAGGCCGTGCGCCTCAGCCCCACCTACCAGCCGGCCAAGGACGGCCTGGCGCGTACCAGCGCCGCCTGACCGACGGCGGCTTTTCGGCCTGATATGGCGGGCCTGCTGTTTGGCATGGCTTCGAAACCTTCAACGACTGTGCATTGACGCCCGCCTTGATCGCGCCAAGTTCTCGGCGGAACGCTCGCGACGCTTAGCCGTTGTTCAAGGCTATTCGCGAAAGGACCCCTCCCATGATCAAGAAACTCGCCTGTGCCGCCGCCCTCGCCGCTACGGTTCTCGCCGCCCCTGCCAGCGCGGGCAGGCTACAGCTCGGCGTGCTCGACTGCACCATCGACGGCGGCACCGGCTATATCGTCACATCCAACAAAGGCGTGGCCTGCACCTTTCGCCCTCATCATGGCGGTCCCCCCGAAGCCTATACCGGGGTCATTTCCAAGCTTGGCGTCGACGTCGGCAGGACGCACCAGGGCGAATTGATATGGGCGGTTCTGGCGGCCACCCGCGACCGTGATGCCGGCGATCTTGCCGGCAGCTATTATGGCGTCAACGCCGAGGCCAGCGTGGTAACCGGCGGCGGCGCCAACCTTCTGGTCGGCGGGCTGAACAGCGCCTTCTCGCTGCAGCCTCTCAACGTACAGGCGCAGACCGGCGTCAACCTGGCAGTCGCCGTCACCTCACTGCAACTGATCCACTCTTTCAAATGAACGCCACAGCGTAGCTCTGCATGCGGCGCGGAACAGGATAGAACTGTTCCGCGCCGCACGACTTTTGGGGAACCGCCATGCGAGGGAAGATCATCGCTGACGCCATGATCGCCAATCTTGCCATCCCGCCTTCATAGCACCCTCAGCGCACCCCGAAAAAACCGCTTGAGCTCAACTGCGGTTGAGGTTCTACAACCCGTCCCCGAAGCGCCGCGTGCCCGTTGGAGACGAAGAGCGCTCAACCATTTTTTGAATTGGCATATAAGAAAGTTCGGGAGGGCGGGGTGACCAAAACCAGCACAAACAGGGTCGACTGGCGGGCGCTGTGGGCGAGCGGCGATCTGGCGCGCTTCTGCTTCATCAGCCTCGGCATCCTGCTGCACGCCACCAACGAAACCATGGTGGCAACGGTGATGCCGGCGATGGTCGGCGAACTCGCCGGGGTTCAGCTGGTCGGCTGGTCGCTGGCGATCTACGAGCTCGGCGCCATCGTCGCCGGCGCTGCCGCCGGACGGCTGGTGAGCTATGTCGCGTTGCGCACCAACATGGTGGTTGCCGCCCTGCTCTACGCGGCCGGCGCCCTGGTCTGCGCCATCGCGCCGTCCATGCCGCTGTTCCTGGCCGGGCGACTGATCGAGGGATTTGGCGGCGGCGCGCTGGTGTCGCTGGCCTTCGTCTCGGTCGAGCGGCTGTTTCCACGCGCCATCTGGCCGCAGCTTTTCGGCGTTATGTCGGCGATCTGGGGCGTCGCCGCCTTCAGCGGGCCGGTGCTCGGTGCGTTGATGACCGAGTTGCTCTCCTGGCGCTGGGCTTTCGGCGTCTTCACGCTTGGCGGCACCGCCATGGCGTTGGCGAGCTTCATCGTGCTCGACACGCCCGAGGCGACCCGGCCGCAGGCGATCACTGGAACCGCGCCGCCCTTCCCCTTTGCCGCGCTCGGCTGCCTTGCCGTCAGCGTCGTGCTGATCGCCACGGCCGGTGTCGACATTGCCCTGCTGCGCTCGTCCCTGCTGCTCATCCTCGGCCTGATCGGGCTCGCGCTGTTCATCCGCATCGATGCGCTGAAGCCGGACTCGCGGCTGTTCCCGTCGCGGCTGTTCTCCTGGCGCTCGCCGGTCGGCGCAGGCATGACCATGGTCGCCGCCTTTTCGGTGGCGATCTGTTCCTTCGCCGTCTACGGGCCGCTGCTTCTGACCAGCCTGCATGACATTCCGATCCTCACCACCGGCTATATCATCGCCGCCGAATCGATCGCCTGGTCGATCCTGTCGATCCTCGTCGCCAATGCGCCGCCGGAGCGGGAAAGACTGATCATCACCGGCGGCGCGCTGATGATCGCGGCCGGCATCGCCGGTTTCGCCTATGCCGTGCCGGCCGGTTCGATTCCGCTGATCCTGTTTTGCGCCTTGCTGCAGGGCGGCGGCTTCGGCATTGCCTGGCCCTTCGTCACACGCGTGATCGTCGCGTCGGCCAGTGACGGCGAGCAGACGATCGCTTCCGCCGCCGTACCGACCATGCAGCGCATCGGCTATGCGGTCGGTGCCGCGTTGACCGGCATCGTCGCCAATGCCAGCGGTTTTTCCGAAGGCCTGAACCGTGAGGCGGCGGCGAATGTCGCCACCTGGCTGTTCCTCGCCTTCGTGCCGCTCGGGAATCTGGGCTGCCTCGCCGCGCTGAGGATCTCGGGGCCGGCAACCCCACGGCCGGCGGAGCTGCCAATCTCCCCCCTTGTGGGGGAGATGCCCGGCAGGGCAGAGGGGGGCGCGAAGGATCGCCAAACGTGGGCTTAACCTACCCATACGAGACAGCGCAGATTCCTGGGATCCTGTTATTTCGAGCGCCGCTGCGGGACACGATCTTTCGAAACGTCGGCGGGACAGCGCCCCCCTCTGGCCTGCCGGCCATCTCCCCCACAAGGGGGGAGATTGACTAGACGACGATCGTCTTCAGCCGCTCCGCTATAAGTGCGGCGAGCCGCGTCGCCACCTCGTCCTTGCTCATCTCGGGCCATTCGTCGGCACCGGCCTTCCAGACGATCCGCACCTTGTTGCGGTCGCCGCCCATCACCCCGCTTTCGTGGGATACATCGTTGGCGACGATGAAATCGGCGCCCTTTTTCCTGAGCTTGGCCTCGGCGTTCCTGACGAGATCCTGCGTCTCGGCGGCGAAGCCGACGACCAAGCTGGGCCGCTTTCTGTGATGGCCGACACCGGCAAGGATGTCAGGGTTTTCGATCATCTGCAGCGCCGGCGGCCCCTCGCCCGCCACCTTCTTTATCTTCTCGCCGGCCGAAGTCTCGCTGCGCCAGTCCGCAACCGCCGCGACGAACACCGCCGCGTCCGCCGGCAAAAGCCGTTCGACCGCGTCCTTCATCTCGTTGGCGGTTTCGACATGCAACGTGGTGACCTCAGCCGGATCGGCAATGCCGACCGGACCGGAGACGAGGCGCACATCGGCGCCCAGCCTTGCCAGCGCCGCCGCGATGGCATGGCCCTGCTTGCCGGACGAACGGTTGGCAATATAGCGCACCGGGTCGATCGGCTCATGCGTCGGCCCTGAGGTGACGATGATCTTTCTGCCTGCCAGCGGCTTCGGACTGATATCGAGCAGCGCCTCGATCGCAGCGACGATTTCCAGCGGCTCGGCCATGCGGCCTTCGCCCGCCTCGTTGCTCTCGGCCATTTCGCCCTTTGCCGGGCCGACGAATGCGACGCCGTCCTTCCGCAACGTCGCCCGGTTTCGCCGGGTCGCGGGATGCGACCACATTTTCGGGTTCATGGCGGGCGCCATCAGCACCGGCTTGTCGGTCGCAATGAGCACGGTCGAGGCAAGGTCGTTGGCATGGCCGTTGGCGAGCTTCGCCATCAGGTCGGCGGTAGCCGGCGCCACGACGACAAGATCGGCCTCGCGCGACAAGCGGATGTGGCCGACATCGTGCTCGTCATTGCGGTCGAACAAATCCGTGAACACGTGGTCGGCCGACAGCGCCCCGACCGACAGCGTGGTGACGAATTCCTGCGCCGCGGCGGTCATCACCACGCGCACCACAACACCCCGCTCGCGCAGCCGGCGGATCAGGTCGAGTGCCTTGTAGGCGGCGATACCGCCGCCGATGATCAGCAGGATGCGCTTGCCGGAGAGGGTCATGCCCAGTTCTTGTCCGATGTCATGCCGGCTTCAGCGCCGGTTCGATGTCGGTATGGATGAAATCGTCGCCCTTGAAAAGCAGCGGCAGGTTTCGCGTCTTGGCCAAGGCGTAGGCGAAGCAGTCGCCCATGTTGAGATTGGCGCGATGGCCAGTACCTCGGCCATACAGTGCATAGGCTTCAATTCCGGCTTGCGCATGTTCGGCGGAGAGCGCGACGATTGTGACTTTGAGTCTAGCAAGAAGGCCCGTCAACTCGGCCGTGCCAGCCGCGCCATAGCGGCGGACAATTACTGTGCCGCATTCCATCAGGGTTGCGGCGCTCATCAGTATCCGCTGATTTCCGGCGAGGCGCTGGGCGATCGCCGGAGCGTCGGGCTCCTGCTTCAGGATGGCCACGATCGCTGAGGTGTCGACCACCACGGTCATTCCTCCTCGATGAAGGACCAGAGGTCATCAGTGAATTTCTTCTGATCGAAATCCGCTTGTTGCAATCGTCGGCCGAATTCGAGGATTTCCTCCGCCGTAACAAAATCCCCGTCACGTTCTTTGGTGACTGCCACATCCTTCAGCAAGAGATTTCTTGCCTCCTGCTCCATTGACACGCCATGTCTGGCAGCCCGCTCGCGCAGTTTTTGCTTCAGATCGTCGTCGAGATTGCGAATGGTCAGGGTGCCCATAACTACCCTTGCCCCAGTGTGGTCGGTCTGAACTTGGCTTCGTCCTCGGCTGCAATGCCCGACGAGTCGAAACCTTTGGTGGTCGGAAGCCCTACGGATGCGGCGAGCACGTCCCGCGCCTCCTGCTCCATGGAAACGCCACGCGCGGCGCCACGCTCCCGCAGTCGCCGCATGACACTCTCATCCACATTGCGAACAGTAATCCGGGCCATGATCGCGCTCCCGCGAACCTAATATAGCGACACCGGAGCATGACTGCAATGACAGCACTGCTGTCATTGCTTGCAGTCAGAGCAGCTTCGAGGCGATAAAGACCAGCGTCAGCGCGATCACCCACAGCGCCAGCCTGCCTGAGCGGGTGTGGCGCGCCTCGGCCTTGCCGATGGCGTGCGCCGTCCTTTCATCGAAACGCAGCCCGTGTTCGGCCATCAGATCGATCTCGCGCGACAGCCGCTCGGTGCGGGCGACGAGGTCCGGCGCCTGGCGGGCCAGCGCCAGCAACGCGCTGGCGCCGTCGCGTGCGTCGGCCAGCAGGGCACGCGGGCCGAGATTGCCTGATATCCAGCCTCCGACCACCGGTTCTGACGTCTTCCACATGTTGAATGCCGGGTCGAGCGTGCGGGCAACGCCCTCGACCACCACCATGGTCTTTTGCAGCAGCACCAGTTCGGACCGTGTCGCCATGTCGAAGAGGTCGGTGACCTCGAACAGAAGCGCCAAGAGCTTGGCCATCGAGATGGTTTCGGCCGGCTGGCCGTGGATCGGCTCGCCGATGGCGCGGATCGCCTGGGCGAATGCCGCGACGTTATGCAGGCGCGGCACGTAGCCGGCCTCGAAATGCACTTCGGCGACGCGCAGATAGTCACGGGTGATGAAGCCGTAGAGAATTTCGGCGAGGAACCGGCGCTCCTTCTTGCCGAGCCGGCCGGCAATGCCGAGATCGACAGCGACGATGGTGCCATCGGGCTCGACGAACAGGTTTCCCGGATGCATGTCGGCGTGGAAGAAACCGTCGCGCAGCGTATGGCGCAGGAACGACTGGACCAGATTGGCGGCGATCGCCTTCAGATCGTGGCCGGCGGCAGTCAGGCCGGCAATGTCGTTCATCTTGATGCCGTCGACCCATTCCATGGTCAGCACGTCGCGGCCGGTGCGTTCCCAATCGACCGTCGGCACGCGAAAGCCGGGATCGTCCCTGGTGTTTTCGCCGAGCTCCGAAAGCGCTGCCGCCTCAAGCCTCAGATCCATCTCGATCTTGGTGGTCTGCGCCAGCGTCTGGGTCACCTCGACCGGCCGCAGCCGGCGCGACGACGGGATGTATTTTTCCTGGAGACGGGCGGCGAGGAAATAGCTTTCGAGATCGCGGAAGAAACGGCGCCGCACGCCCGGCCGGATCACCTTCACCGCCACCCGCGAACCGACGCCGTTCTGCAAGGTTTCGGCGGTATGGACCTGAGCGATCGAGGCCGCGGCGACCGCCTCGCCGAAACTGGCGTAGAGCTCGCCGACCTTGCGCCCGAGCGAGGCCTCTATCGCCGCAATGGCCTCGGCCTGCGGAAATGTCTGCATCTTGTCCTGCAGCATGGCGAGATCGAGCGCTATGTCGTTGCCGACGACATCGGGCCGTGTCGCCAGGAACTGGCCGAGCTTGACATAGGATGGGCCGAGCCGGACGACGGCCTTGGCCAGCCGATCGCCACGTTCATAGGCAAGCGCGCGGCGGCGGGTGAACAGCCGTGCCACCCGCCAGCCGAATTTCGGCAGGCCGAACAGCTCATCGCCCGGCAACGCCGCGACGACGCCTTCGCGGACCAGCACCCAGCCGGCCCGTACGAGCCTGAAACCAGCGCCGACGCTGCTCATGACTGCGCTTGTCCTGCCGGTTTTCTAGACCGGCGAAGGGCAGGTCGCGTATAAAAAATACGGGCCAGCCTCAAAGCTTCCAGCCCGAATGAAGCGCAGCTATGCCGCCGGCATAATTGCGAAAAGACACGCGGTCAAAACCGGCGCGGGAAATCATCGCGGCAAAATTCTGCTGATTGGGAAATTTGCGGATCGATTCGACCAGATAGGAATAGGGTTCGTTTTCGCCGGTCACCGCCTTGCCGATCCTGGGGATGGCGTTGAACGACCACGCCTCGTAGACCCTGTCGAGCAGCGGCATGTCGACCTCGGAAAATTCGAGGCAGAGAAAGCGCCCACCGGGTTTCAGCACGCGATAGGCTTCGGCAAGCGCCACATCGATGCGCGGCACGTTGCGAATGCCGAACGCGATCGTGTAGGCGTCGAAACTGGCCTCAGCGAAAGGCAGCTCCTCGGCATTGGCCTCGACGAAATCGGTGTTATCAGTCAGGCCCTTTTTCTCGGCCCGGTCGCGGCCGACGGCGAGCATTGAGCCGTTGATGTCGAGAACCGTCGCATGGGCGTTCCTGCCGCTCGCCTCGACGATGCGGAAGGCGATGTCGCCGGTGCCGCCGGCAACGTCGAGAACGCTCCAGCCCGGTCGTTTCGGTGGATTGAGCCATGTGACCATGGCGTCCTTCCACAGCCGATGCAGGCCGCCCGACATCAGGTCGTTCATCAGATCGTAGCGGTTCGCCACCTTGTGGAAAACGTCGTTGACCAGGGACTGCTTCTCGCCTGCCCCTACGCGCTTGAAACCATAGGAGGTTTCCATGCCGCCAACGGCCGTGGTTCTCTCAACCGACATTATTTTTGATCCGCCATAAAACCGGCGGGACCATAGCCGATCGATGGTGCCGACGCTATTGTTTAAGGCGCGGTGTTCGGCCGCGCTTCCCGGTCGTGGGATCACGCTTATGGCTCCATGTCCTGGACTGACCTGATGGGATGATTGCATGCCTTTGAAAGCGGAACTGCACTGCCATATCGAAGGGGCAGCGGCGCCCGAACTCGTCATCCGCCAGGCGCAGAAATACGGCAAGGACGCCTCGCCCTACATTCAGGACGGCTCTTTCGTCTGGCACGATTTCACCTCCTTCCTCGCCGCCTATGACTTCTCCTCCGACCTGTTCCGCACCGAAGAGGATTATGCCCGGCTGGCCGATCATTATCTGACCAGCCTCGCCCGCGACGGCGCCATCTATTCCGAGATCTTCACCTCGCCGGACCACGCCGGGAAGGCCGGGCTGTCGCCCAGGGCCTATACGGACGCGCTCGGCGAAGGCATGGCGCGCGCCAAGGCCAAGACCGGCATCGAGGGCCGCATGATCGTCACCGGCGTGCGCAATGCCGGCGTCGAATCGATCGAGCAGGCGGCGCGCTTCGCCGCCCGCTGCGGGCATCCGCTGGTCGCCGGCTTCGGCGTCGCCGGCGACGAGCGGATGGGCGATCTGGAGGACTATGTCAGGGCCTTCGAAATCGCCCGCGAGGCCGGCCTTGGCATCACCGTCCATGCCGGCGAACTGATGGGCTGGGAGAGCGTCAAGGCCGCGCTCGATCACATCCGCCCCGCTCGCATCGGCCATGGCGTGCGCGCCATCGAAAACCCCGACCTTGTCCGTCGCATCGCCGATGAAGGCGTCGTGCTCGAATGCTGTCCGAGCTCCAACATCGCGCTAAGGGTGTTCGACAGTTTCGCCGATCACACTTTTCCGGCCCTGTTGGCGGCAGGCTGCAAGGTGACGCTTAACTCCGACGATCCGCCCTATTTCCGGACGTCGCTGAAGCGCGAATACGACATTGCCGCCGAGCATTTTTCGATGAACGACAAGGCGCTCGCCTCCGTCACCAGAACCGCCATCGACGCCGCCTTCGTCGACAGGAAGACCAAGGCAATGCTGCTGGGCCGGCTCGACGTCAAGGGCAGGTGAATGGTGAATGGTGAATGGTGAATGGTCCACCCGGCGCTTCGGTCCGTCAACCGCGAGTTCTCCGCTGAACCAAGGACTCGCAAACCTGTTCACTATTCACTATTCACCATTCACTACTCACTTTTCACCTGCGCAGCTAGGAGACCACCATGCAGGGCGTCACCGTCGTCGACCACCCGCTTGTCCAGCACAAGCTGACCATCATGCGCAAGAAGGAAACTTCGACGGCCGGCTTCCGGCGGCTGCTGCGCGAGATCTCGCTGCTGCTCGGCTACGAGGTCACCCGCAACCTCGAATTGACGACGACGACGATCGAAACGCCGATCGAGACGATGGAAGCGCCGACGCTGGAGGGCAAGAAGCTGGTCTTCGCCTCAGTACTGCGCGCCGGCAACGGCCTGCTCGAGGGTTTGCTCGACCTGGTGCCGGCGGCGCGCGTCGCCCATATCGGTCTCTACCGCGACCACGAAACGCTGGAAGCGGTCGAATATTTCTTCAAGGCGCCGAGCGATCTCGCCGACCGGCTGGTGATCGTCGTCGATCCGATGCTGGCGACCGCCAATTCGGCGATCGCGGCGATCGACAAGTTGAAGGGGCGCGGCGCCACCAACATCCGCTTCCTCTGCCTGCTCGCGGCGCCAGAAGGCCTCGATCGCTTCATCAAGGCGCATCCCGATGTCCCGGTCTTCACCGCTTCCATCGACCGCCAGCTCAACGAGAAGGGCTACATCATGCCAGGCCTCGGCGATGCTGGCGACCGCATGTACGGGACCAAATGACCGTGGCGCCGCTCGTTTACCGATCGTTTACGCAAACGACCGCTTTCTGCATCTGTTAAAGCGGCAAACACCATGCCGCGATAAGCATGGGTCTTCACGAAGGCCGGTCCATGCTGCGCAATCTTCTCATCCTTGGCGTGCTCGCCGTAGCATCGGCGTCGTTCCCGATGCTCTACCAGTCGAATCCGCAGATGCTCGAAGGCCTGCTGAAATCGGCGGTCGGGGCCAGCCCGGCGGTCGAAACGGACCTGAACCTGGCCACGGTTCCCGACAGGCCGGCGCAGCCGCTCGGCCGCAAGGTCGTGATCCCGGCTGACGCGCGCGGGCATTTCACGTCGGCGTTCAAGCTCAACGGTCGAACGGTCGACGGCATGATCGACACCGGCGCAACGCTGGTCGCCATCAACAGTTCGACGGCGCGCAGGATCGGCGTTTCGCTGAACGCGTCGGATTTCAAGCACCAGGTCAACACCGCCAACGGCGCGATCAAGGCTGCGCTGGTGACCGTCGATCGGCTGCAGATCGGCAAGATCACGCTCGACGGCGTCCAGGCGGTCGTGCTCGACGACAAGGCGCTGCGCACCAATTTGATCGGCCTGAGCTTTCTCCAGAGGTTGGAAAAATACCAGGTCGAGAACGGCGCGCTGCTGCTCGTCCAGTGAACCATGATCCCGAAAAGTGGAAACCGGTTTTCGGAAGATCATGGTCCAATAAAAAAACTTCATCCGCGCGGCAGGATGCGCCGGATGACGGTTTTTTCCGCGGGCGGCTTCGAAGCGCCGATCGAATAGGCCGAAAGCACGGCGGCGGCGGCCGCCTCGGCATCCCCGGCATTGCGGGCGTGGACCAGCGCCAGCGCCTCGCCGGCCCGCACCTCCGCGCCGACAGGCAGCAGCCGGGTGATGCCGACCGCATGGTCGATCCTGTCGTCCGGCCGGATGCGCCCGCCGCCAAGCCCGACGACGGCAAGCCCGATGTCGCGGGTGGAGATACCGGTGACGAAGCCGTTTTCGGTCGCCTTGACCGCAAACTCCATCGCCGCCCTCGGCAGGTGTTTTTCCGGGTTCTCGACGAAGTCGGCCGGACCGCCGAGCGCCGCCACCATGCGCGCGAAGACGGCGGCGGCACCGCCGCCGGCAAGCGTCTCGGCGGCGCGCCGCATGCCGTCCTGGTTGGACGAGACCAGCCCGGCCGACTGCAGCATGTCTGCGGCCAATGCCACCGTCACATCCTCCAGGCGCCGGTCGCGGAAGCGGCCGGTGAGGAAATCGACGGCATTGCGTACCTCGACCGCGTTGCCGGCTGCCGAGGCCAGCGGCTCGTTCATGCCGGTGACCAGCGCCGAGGTCTTCAGGCCGGCGCCAGTGGCGACTTCGACCAGGCTGTTCGCCAGTGTCGTTGCGTCGCGCGACTTTTCCATGAAGGCGCCGTTGCCGACCTTTACGTCGAGCACCAGCGACTGCAGGCCGGCGGCCAGCTTCTTCGAGAGGATCGAGGCGGTGATCAGCGGCACCGATTCGACGGTTCCCGTCACGTCGCGGATCGCATAGAGCCGGCGGTCGGCGGGCGCGAGATCGGCGGTCTGGCCGATGATGGCGCAGCCGGCTTCGAGCACTGCCTTGCGGAATCCCGCGACATCCGGCTGGCTGGTATAGCCCGGGATGGCGTCCATCTTGTCCAGAGTGCCGCCGGTATGGCCGAGGCCGCGGCCGGAAATCATCGGCACATAAGCGCCGCAGGCAGCGACGATCGGCGCCACCAACAGCGAGACATTGTCGCCGACGCCGCCTGTCGAATGCTTGTCGGTGACCGGGCCCGGCAGGTCCGACCAATCGAGCACGTCGCCGGAATCGCGCATCGCCAGGGTCAGCGCCACCGCCTCGTCGCGGCTCATGCCGTTGAAGAACACCGCCATGGCGAAGGCCCCGACCTGCCCGTCCGAGACGGTGCCGGCGGTGAGGCCTTCGATGAAGCTGGCGATCTCCTGCGTCGACAGCTTGTGGCCGTCGCGCTTGCTGCGGATGATTTCCTGGGGAAGCATCAGGCCGGGACCTTACGCTCCGGCAACCCATCCTGGAACACACGCTGGAGGATCGTCGCCAGCCGCGCGCCGCCAATCGGCGCCATGTCCTTGGTCTCCTGGTGCGAAAGCTCCGCCCCTGTCATCCCTGCGGCGAGATTGGTGATGACCGAGCAGGCGGCGACGCGCAGGCCGAGAAAACGGGCGAGGATGACCTCCGGCACGGTCGACATGCCGACGGCATTGGCGCCCATGACGCGCGCCATGCGGATCTCGGCGGGCGTCTCGAAGCACGGCCCCGAAAACCACATATAGACGCCCTTGTGCAGCGCGGTGTCCGTCGCCTTCGCCGCCGTCTCGATCGCTGAGCGAAGACCGGCATCATAGGCTTCGGTCAGGCCGACGAAGCGGCGGTCGCTCGGCTCGCCGATCAGCGGATTGGAACCCGAGAAATTGATGTGGTCGGTGATCAGCATCACCGAGCCCGGCCCCATGCCCGGATCGACCGAGCCGGCGGCATTGGTGAGGATCAGTTGCGAGATGCCGAGGCCGGCAAGCACTTCAAGCGCCGGCCGCATCGCCGCCGCGTTGCCGTGCTCGTAGTAGTGAGCGCGGCCGGACAGCATCAGCACAGGCGTGCCGGCAAAACGTCCCGCCACCACCTCGCCGGCATGGCCGGTGACGCCGCTTCTGGGAAAGCCCGGCAATTCGCCATAGGAAATGCGGACAGCATCCTCGACCTGGTCGACAAGCCCGCCAAGGCCCGAACCCAGCACCAGCGCGGTGGCGGGCGCCAGCCCGTCCAGCCTTTCGACCAGACGATCAAGCGCTTCCTTCATGTCAACCAGCTCTTCATTTCAACCAAGCTCTTCATTTCAGCATATCGCCCTGAAAGCCGTAGGGCAGCATCTCGCCCATGGTCACGGTTTCGACCACGCCGTCATTGTCGCAAAGATAGAGTTTGGTGTCCGGCCGGCAGAATTCGGCCAGCCGCTGCCGGCAGCCGCCGCAGGGCGAGCATTTCGCCATGCGCTCTGCGATGACAGCGATTTCCGTTATCCTGCCGCCGCCGGCCATGATGAAGTGGCCGAGCGCGGTGGTTTCGGCGCACCAACCTTCCGGATAGGACGCGACCTCGACGTTGGCGCCGGTAAAGACGCGGCCGTCCTCGGTGCGCAGTGCCGCCCCGACCGGGAATTTCGAATAGGGCGCATAGGCCTTGGCCATGGCGGCCTTGGCCTCTTCGAACAGATCATGCGACATTGTTTTTCCATTGCATGATCTTGTCCGAAAGCCGGCTTCCACTTTTCGCTGACGCGGACCTGCGGTTCGAAATCATGCTCATATTTTTCCATTGCATGATCCTGTCCGGAAACCGGCTTCCGCTTTTCGCTGACCTGCGGTTCGAAATCACGCTTAGCGTTCCTTGACATAGGGCACGCCGCCGGCGCGCGGCGGAATTGCCTTGCCGATAAAGCCGGCGAGCAGGATGACGGTGAGGATATAGGGCAGCGCCTGCATGAGCTGCACCGGCACCTTGCCGATCAGCGGCAGCGGCGTGCCCTGCAGGCGGATCGACAGCGCGTCGAGGAAGCCGAACAACAGGCAGGCGAACATGGCGTTGACCGGCTTCCACTTGGCGAAGATCAGCGCGGCAAGCGCGATGTAGCCCTTGCCGGCAGTCATGTCCTTGACGAAGCCGCCATTCTGCACCATCGACAGATAGGCGCCGGCAATACCGGTGAGCACGCCGGTGCAGATCAGCGCCCGGTAGCGCAGCCAGGCGACCGAGATGCCGGCGGTGTCGACCGCGGCCGGGTTCTCGCCGACCGCGCGCATGCGCAAGCCGAAACGGGTGCGGAACAGCACCCACCAGGTGAACGGCACGGCGAGGAACGCGACATAGACCAGCACGGAATGACCGGAGATCAGTTCCGAATATATCGGTCCGAGGATCGGCACGCCCCTGAGCGCGTCCGCGCCGGGCCAGACGATCGCCCCGAACCGCTCGTCCGAGGCCAGAGCCGGCGTACGTCCACCTTGCTGGAACCAGGCCTGGCCGAGCATGATCGTCGATCCGGCGGCGATGAAATTGATCGCCACGCCGGAGACGATCTGGTTGCCGCGATGGGTGATCGAGGCAAAGCCGTGGACCAGCGCAAAAGCGACCGAGATGAGGATGGCCATGCCGAGGCCGATATAGGCGGAATGGAAGACGGAGGCGGAGGCAGCACCGGCGAAGGCGCCGACCAGCATCTTGCCCTCGAGCCCGATGTCGAAAATGCCGGCCCGCTCCGAATAGAGGCCGGCGAGGCAGGCGAGCAGCAACGGCACCGACAGGCGGATGGTCGAGTCCAGAACCTGGATGATGGCGTTGAACAGATCCATCTCAGGCGCCCTTCCCCTTGATCGCTTCGATGCCGACAGATCTCGGGCTGAGCGAGGCGAACAGCGCCTGGACATAGGGCCGGAACATGTGCTCGAGCGCGCCGGCGAACAGGATGACCAGGCCCTGGATGATGACGATCATGTCGCGGCTGATCGCCGGCATCTCGAAGGCGAGCTCGGCGCCGCCCTGGTAGAGCATGCCGAACAATATTGCGGCGAGCACGATGCCGACCGGGTGCAGGCGTCCCATCAGCGCTACTGCGATGCCGACGAAACCGGCGCCCGAAACGAATTCGAGCGCGACATTGTGCTGGTCGCCCATCGTCGGGTTGAGCGCCATCATGCCGGCCAGCGCGCCCGAAATCATCATGGCGACGATGATGATGCGGGTCTCCGAAATGCCGGCATAGCGCGCCGCTTTCGCGCTGTGGCCGTAGGTGCGCATCTCGTAACCGAGCCTGGTGCGCCAGATCAGCATCCAGACCAGAAACGCCATGGCCAGCGCCAGCAGGAAGCTGATGTTGAACGGCGCCGAGCGGATCTTGGCGCCGAACAATTCGATGACCCAGTTGAGCTTCGGCAGTTGCGCGCCGTCGAGGAAGGTGCGTGTCTGCGGCGCCATCGAATTGGCCGGCTTCAAGAATCCGACCAGCGCGTAGACCATGACGCTGGCGGCGATGAAATTGAACATGATGGTGGTGATGACGATGTGCGAGCCGCGCCTGGCCTGCAGATAGGCCGGGATCAGCGCCCACAGCGCCCCCATCGCCGCAGCGGCAATGATCGCCAGCGGAAAGGTGAGCCACCATGGCAGCACGCTGTCGAAGGCCAGGCAGACGATGCCGATGCCGAGACCGGCGATATAGCCCTGGCCCTCGCCACCGATGTTGAACAGGCCGCAATGCGCGGCAACCGCCACCGACAGCCCGCTGAAAATGAAGGTGGTGGCGTAGAACAGCGTGAACGCAATGCCTTGCCCACGGCCGAAGGCGCCCTCGATCAGGACGGCGGCAGCGCGGAACGGATTTTCGCCGACCAGAAGCACGACGAGGCCGGCGACGACGAAGGCAACGGCGAGATTGATCACCGGGATCAGCCCGTAATCCGCCCAGGCCGGCAGCTTGGCGTAAGGCGTACTCATTCCGCCGCCTCCCGGTGCTCGACGCCGGCCATCAGCAGTCCAAGCTCGCCTTCGCTCGCCTCGGGGCCGCGCTCGCCGACGATGCGGCCAGCAAACATCACCAGGATGCGGTCGGAGAGCGAACGGATCTCGTCGAGCTCGACCGACACCACCAGCACCGCCTTGCCCTGATCGCGCATGGCGATGAGCCGCTTGTGGATGAATTCGATGGCGCCGACATCGACGCCGCGCGTCGGCTGGCCGACGATCAGCACGCCCGGGTCCTGTTCCATTTCCCGCGCCAGCACGATCTTCTGCTGGTTGCCGCCGGAGAAATTCGCGGTCTTGAGACGGCAGTCCGCCGGGCGGATGTCGTATTTGGCGATCTTGTCCCTCGCGTCGTCGCGGATCGCGTCGATGTCGAGGAACGGTCCCTTCAGGTATCGCGGATCGTCGTGATAGCCGAGTATCGAATTCTCGTTCTCCTCGAAGGCCAGCACCAGCCCGACATGATGACGGTCTTCCGGCACATGGGCGAGGCCGCGGTCGCGCAGTTCGCCGGGATCGGCGGCCCCGGTCAGATCGATCGGCTTGCCGTCGAGCATGACGGAGCCCGAGACGGCGCGCCTGATGCCGGAAATCGCCTCGAGCATTTCGGATTGCCCGTTGCCGGCGACGCCGGCGATGCCAACGATCTCGCCGGCGCGCACATCGAAGGAGACGTCGTCCACCATGGTGACGCCACGCGAATCCTTCACCGTCAGGTTCCTCACCGCGAGCTTGACCCCGCCGGCTTCAGCCTCGCCCTTCTCGACCCTGAGCAGCACGCGGCGCCCGACCATCAGCTCGGCCAGTTCCCCGACCGTGGTCTTCGTGGTTTCCCGTGTCGCCACCATCGTGCCCTGGCGCATGACCGAGACCGTGTCGGTGATCGCCATGATCTCGCGCAGCTTATGGGTGATCAACACGATCGTTTTACCCTGCTCCTTCAACTGCCTGAGGATGCGGAACAGATGGTCGGCTTCTGCGGGCGTCAGCACGCCCGTCGGCTCGTCGAGAATCAGGATCTCGGCGCCGCGATACAGCGCCTTGAGGATTTCGACACGCTGCTGCAGTCCGACCGGCAACTCCTCGATGATCGCATCGGGATCGACCTCCAGCCCATATTCGCGCTCGAGCCGTTCCAGCTCGGACCGCGCCTTGGCGATGCTCTTCTTCAGCAGCGCATCGCTTTCAGCGCCGAGAATGACGTTTTCCAGCACCGTGAAATTGTCGACCAGCATGAAATGCTGATGCACCATGCCGATGCCGAGCGCGATGGCGTCGTTGGGCGATTTGATCGACGCCGGCTGGCCGCCGACGCGGATCTCGCCGCTGTCGGCCTGGTAGAAACCATAAAGGATCGACATCAGCGTCGACTTGCCGGCGCCGTTCTCGCCGACAATGCCGTGGATGGTGCCGCGCGCGATCTCCAGATTGATGTCGCGATTGGCGCGCACGGCGCCAAAACTCTTGTTGATGCCGATCAGCTCGATTGCGGCTTGCGCCATGCAGCCTTTCCCATCGTATTTTTATCGCTTGGTCAAAACGCCTAGCATGACGCCCCGCCCGTGCCAATTGCCGGAGCAGCGTTCACTCTCGACAAATCCCCGCGCGCTTGTCAATTTCGAACGTGGCCGCAGCCTGCACAATCGCCTGGATCGAGGATTTCAAATGACCATGCCCGACGACCGGCTGACGACGCTGGAAATCCGCGCCGCCGAGCAGGAGAAGACCATCGAGGAACTGTCCGGCCAGATCGCCGAGCAGTGGAAGGTGATCGAGCGAATGCAGCGCAAGCTCGATGCGCTGGCCGACCGCTTCCTGGAGCTGGAGGATCGGGCCGCGCCCGACGTGCCGGTGACCAAGCCGCCGCACTGGTGAGCTTGCGGATAAGAAAAAGCCGCCGGGTTTTCACCCGGCGGCGTCGAGCAGATCGGCAATCTCGCGGTCAATAGGGGCAGGCATTGTCCGACATGTAATCGTGCACCTTGATGGTACCGGCGATGATATCGGCCTTGGCCTTTTCGACCGCGGCCTTCATCGCGTCGTCGACAAGTGCCTTGTTGTTGTCATCCATGGCATAGTCGACGCCGCCTTCCTTGAGGCCGAGATCGTTGATGCCGCCGGTGAACTTGTCGTTCTTGGCATCCATGAACGTGTTGTAGACGGCAACATCGACGCGCTTGACCATCGAGGTCAGCACCTTGCCGGGCTGCAGGCCGTTCTGGTTGGAGTCGACGCCGATACCGAGCTTGCCGCCGTCGGCCGCTGCCTGCAGCACGCCGACACCGGTGCCGCCTGCCGCTGCGTAGATCACGTCGGCGCCCTGGTCGATCTGCGTCTTGGCGATCTCGCCGCCCTTGGCCGGATCGTTCCAGGCTGCCGGCGTGTCGCCGGTCATGTTCTGGATGACATCGGTCGCGCCGGCCGCCTTGGCGCCGCCGACATAACCGCAGCCGAATCGGCGGATCAGCGGAATGTCCATGCCGCCGATGAAGCCGACCTTTTTGGTCTTCGAGGCCATCGCCGCCATCACGCCGACGAGATAGGAGCCTTCCTGCTCCTTGTAGACGACGGAGCGGACGTTGGGCTTGTCGACGACCATGTCGATGATGGCGAATTTGGTCTCGGGAAACTCGACGGCGATCTTCTCCAGCGCATCTGCCCAGGAGAAGCCCGCCATGGCGATTGGATTGCGGCCATCCTCGGCGAAACGGCGCAGCGCCTGCTCGCGCTGGGTGGCGTTTGAGACCTCGAATTCCACATAGGCGATGCCGGTTTCGGCCTTGAACTTTTCGGCGCCGTTGTAGGACGCTTCGTTGAATGACTTGTCGAACTTGCCGCCGAGATCGTAGAGAAGTGCTGGCTGGATGTCCGCGGCGAAGGCCGGAAGAACCATCGCAGTTGCGGCCAGGAGGCCGAGAACGATACGTTTCATGTGATCCACACCCTGTCGGTTATTTTTCCGTTATGCACCGCCTGCCTGCCCGGTTCTCCGGCAGGCATGCGACATCAGACAGGAGTGTCTTCCTCCCGCTTCGGGCCAATCTGGCACGGCCCGAAGCAAAATTCACGCGGAATTTTGACCTGTTGGAAAAGCCGGGATCATTGTCCCGCCAAGGCCTCAGGCGGAGACGGCAGCCGGGATGGCGCAGGTGACGCCGGTGCCCTGCAGATTGCAATAGCCGTAGGGATTCTTCGCCAGATATTGCTGGTGGTCTTCCTCGGCGAAGTAGAATTCCGGTGCCGGAGCGATCTCGGTGGTGATCTTGCCGCCACCGGCGCCGCGCAGCGAGGCCTCGTAGGCGTCGCGCGAGGCGATCGCCGCCTGGTATTGCGCATCGCCGAAGGTGTAGATCGCCGAGCGGTAGGTGGTGCCGACATCGTTGCCCTGGCGCATGCCTTGCGTCGGATCGTGGCTTTCCCAGAACAGCTTCAGAAGCTGTACATAGGACACGATTTTTGGGTCGTAGACGACCAGCACGACTTCGGCATGGCCGGTCAAACCGGTGCAGGTTTCCTGGTAGGTCGGATTGGGGGTGACGCCACCGGCATAGCCGACGGCCGTGACCCATACGCCCTCGACCTGCCAGAACAGGCGTTCTGCACCCCAGAAGCAGCCCAGCCCGAACATGGCCTTCTCCAGCCCGTCTGGGTAGGGCCCCTTCAACGGCCGCTTCGAGACGAAGTGATTGGATGCCGTCGGGATAGGATTGGCGCGGCCCGGCAGCGCCTCGGCAGGCTTCGGCAGGTTGAGCTTCTTGTTCAGCATGTCGCTGAGAAACATGTGCAGTCTCCCTTTCTCTTTGGTTGGGGACGCTGGAAAATTCAAGTCTAGGCGAACCGCCCGGTCGCCCGCTCCCGCCTGTAGCCTATCATGTAGAGAATGAAGGCAAGCACCGCGAACACCGCGAAACCGGGCTGGTTGAGCACCCAGGCGATGGCGCCGTCCCACAGCAGCGGACCAAGCCTGTCGCGGACGAAGCTTTCGAAGGCGCTCCGCGTATCCGGCGAGACGGCGAGCCAGCTGGTGTTGAGCGGGGTCATGACGAGGGCGGATGCCGCCACCGAGCGCGTCGCGTCGACCACCGCCATGATGACCGAAACCGAAAGCGCAACCAGTGCGGCAAGACGGAAGACGAAGCGGAACATCCAGACCCTACCTCCCCGCAAGCTTTTCAGAAATATCTGTATCGGCCTGATAAATAGGATCTGCGCGCTTTATCCGCAATCGCGACACGCGAAGTTGAACCTGCGCCGCCGGTTTCGCCGCTGAGGCGCCGGTCGGCCAAGACGACGCCGCCGATCGCGGCGATCGGCTTGCCAAGCAGCGCTGGCGGCATGGACAGTGCATCCCTATCCGACAAAGCGAATAGAGTGCTGTTATGTCTTGGCATTCGGCACCGGATCGACTAGATGAGCCCCGCGCCTTTTGCTTTGACGGCTCAGGTGTGGGGAAAAGGTGTCCGCTGGTTGACGGCGCCTACGGTGCGAAGTTCCGGACCGGGAATCCCCCAACAAGGAGACGGCATCTCCCCAACCCGCGCGGCGAAACCGGCCGCAGCGAAAATGCCAGGACGGAGAGGTGGCCGAGTGGTTGAAGGCGCACGCCTGGAAAGTGTGTTTACGGGAGACCGTAACGCGGGTTCGAATCCCGCTCTCTCCGCCACATTTCCCTACCAAAAGGTTGTTTTAGCTAAGAAATATCGATCGTTGTCGAATTTATTTGCACCTTCCTTGCACCTTCGGTTGGCGCTTTGCGCAGGCCCGATCCGCGACAGCCTGCCGCATTCTCGAACCATCCGAAACGACGCTTCCGCCTGCATTCGCGTCAGGCAGTTTCCCCTTCACCAAACGTGGTTCAACGACGGACGCCACGGCGGTGAACGCAAGTAGTGTACGGCGGGTGACTTCGGGCATGCGTCATATCCTTGCTATCTGACAGGCCGGCCGGCGCAACACTTCGGAGAGGCGCTCTAGGACGCGACTACATCGTTTGCTGACAAAATGTATCCGCATTGCTGGCCGGTTCCCTAAAAGCCGAAAAGAACGCAGCGTGGTGGGCCCCACAATCCGCACCCACCCCGCCTTCGGACAAGCTTCCCCGGGGGTCAACCGGCACGGACAAGATGCCTGCTTCGCGCACCCATCAGCGGCGGTGTGGCTTCTAGCCGCAAGCAATTGCTTGAAGCAGTTCCCGACACCACATGGTGTTCCATAGCCAGCCAAGCGAGATGAACTCGCCCGACGCAGTCGCTGCCCTCCACGGTGGAAATCAGACTATTGGATCATGGCGATGACGTACGGCCAACCTTTAGGAACCAGAAAGACATCATGCCTGAAAATACCAGACTGCCAACAAGTGACGTCCCCCTCATCAAGCTGGGCAGTTGTCAATGCCGCTTCCCAGTTCGCGAAGATCGGTCAGTGCCCGGCGGTCACCGCTTTTGTGCTGGGCCAACTTCGCCTGACCGCGTGTACTGCGATCACCACCACAGCATCGTGACCGCCGTCGAGCCTCGTCGAGCCCGTTCGGGTTTCCACCTCGCTCAACGACGCGCCGCGTAAGCAGATACCGGGCGGCTGCACCTCGAACCGGTCTCAAGGGCTCGATGTGATGCTCTCCCACGTGTTCGGGCACCCACATCGTCGGGCCGAGCAGTCCAAGAGAGCCGCAGAACCATCCGCTTTCCATTGAACTCGCCGGAGCCATCGAATTGCGGTGGCTGCCGGTGACAATGGTATCAGCCACGCATCATCGAGTGCAGGATGGCCTGCATGTGCTCTTCCAGGTCAAGTTCGCCCCGTGCCTCAGTGGCTAACAGGTACTCGGCCTTGGCTCGGCGGTCGCCTCGACTGATCGCAGGATAGGAGCAGATGGCCAGCAATGCTTCCTCTTCAATCCGGTCTGCCCTCTTGCGGTCGTGGCTGCTGCTGTCCGTTCGATGAACAACCCTGTGGAGCGCGACATAGGCCGCCTCATGGGCTCCAATCAGCGCCTGCAATTCGGGCGAGGCACCTTCCCTTTCAGCAAACGTCGGTTCAACGACCGAGGCTACGGCGGTGAACGCAAGAAGTGTACGGCGGGTGATTTCGGGCATGCCTCATATCCTTGCAGTCTGATCATGCAGGAACACCATAGCACCGAAACAACAGTTCGGAGAGGCGCTATGGAATGGGGCAGCGTTGTCTGCTGACAAAAATGTATCCGTTCCCGCAGTTGCTTGCCTCGCCTACTGCTGGCCGGTTGGGCCTCTGAAAACTGAAAACACGCAGCGTAATGGGGACGCAGCAGGCGAGGAAAGAAATAGTGCACTGTCACCGTAGTTGCCTATAGATCAGGCGAAAGCTTGCTTTTGAGGGGTCATTCCGGTTCGAAATGAAGGCCGCCGTCATGAGGCGGCGAGGCGCTACGTCGTTCTTGCGCGGCGGTTATGACTTCCTGTCGCCGTTTGGATTTGGTGCCGGAGCCTCGCGCACGTCTCGTGGCGGCGGGTCCACATGTTCAGGCTCCGGCGACGCTTCCTTGTCGGGACGACGGACAGGTGTCTTCTTCGGGGCGGGCTTCGGTGGCGGGTCTTTGATTTTGTTTGGCATATCCAGTTAACCGGATCGCCAAGCTCTGGTTCCGGTGTGCCCATCAAAAGGCCCCGCCACCGTGAGGCAGCGGGCGACGGGTGGAATGCGGGAACTGAAGGCAATAAGGTGCACTGTCACCGGAAAAAACCTTCGGGTCCGGCGGCAGAAAGGCAGCAAGGTCGGATCTACTTCGAGGAAGGTTACTGGAGAAAATCCGGCAACGTTATCGTGTGTCCATTTCGGTCGAATTCCGAAGCAAAGCTGTAAGACCTGGAGAACTCGAAGCTGACCTTGTCGTAGAGGCCGGGTTTGCTGGAATAATCCTGCAACTCTTTAAACAGGATTTTCTGCTCGAAAGGCCTAGCCATTCCATCGGCCACGCTGCGCACCTCGCCGCAACCGACCTCGATGTCGACGACAGTCTTTCGCGATTGGACGTCCCCCAGAAAATGAAGCTGAACGTGACCGTCCGCGCGTTTGGTATGCCCGTAGTTGTTCAGCTTGAAAACTTCCACAAGACACTCGACTGTTTTATCCGCAATCCTTCTATTATTTCTGTAGTATATTTTGGTGTGCCTTACCCGCTGGATCAAATATTCCCTCTTGCACCGTGGTGCCGAGATTGAATTGTAGAATATCAGGTAGTGTACTGCTCTGTTGGCTCCAGATTCCTTCCGAAATCCTTTCGCATAGTAATCATCCAGGAATTGGTCTAGCTCGACGCCAGCGTTCGCTGCGAGCGCCTTTTCCTCACGGTACACCTTGTTTTTGCTGTAGGTTTTCGGATCGTCCAAGGCTCCCGACTGCCTGGTGTCGCCTTCCATCCCTCGGCGCAATGTGACCTGCTCCAGGATGATCTCCGATGCCGATAAAGGTACCGAAAAGAGCACAATGCCCAGAGACAACAGATACTTCATACTTCACGCACCTCAGCGATAGCATGAGCCACGGCAGGTAGTTGAACCGGGGCATGGCGGCCAATTCGCGGCCTGGTTGCCGCCCAGCCGGGCATGTCCGTAGCGGCTCGATCGTCACATAATACAGATCGCGGTGGCACTCCCATTGCCGAGCGCGCCCCGCACAAATCCGACGAGCCCGATTAGCGCATACAACTCCTGCCTCGGGTAATTGACGGCGCTGGTGCGGCCAAGGATGAAGGATGCGCGGTTTGGGCAGCCAGTCGTTGGCCAGCCGCGTGAACCACTCCCAGGTCACGACGTCCTTCTGGCTGCGGCGCCGAAGCGCCCGTCGCTCAAAGGGGCAGACAAAGCGCACTAGCTCTCGTCACCGAAACCCAGCAGCGACGCATTGCGTATGTGGCTGTGGTCGCCGCGAAGATGCCTGATGCGCAGCTTCACCCCGGGCCTGAGCCATTGTGTCCCCGGCCGTTTCTTCATGGCCTCTGGCGGCGGCCCGGCGTGCTCCCGAACCCGCTTGAACAGCCGCTCCTTCATGTCGCAGCCCAGGCTGATCAGGGCGGAACCGACATATTTCCCGGTGCCGGGCTGTGCCAAAAGGGCGAAGGCTGCCTCGCCGGGCTGGCGCTCGACGCCCAGCAGTTCGAATTCATCGACCGTGAAGCTCTTGGTCTTCAGCCAGTTCGAGGTCAGGCCGCTGCGATATTTGCTGTCGGCGCGCTTCGAGACAATTCCCTCAAGCTCGACCTCCTCGACGAGGTGGAAGAGCGACTGCGCGTCACCAGGCAGGGCCTCGCTGAACCGAATGCGGCTGTGCGGCTTGATGATACCGCTGAGAAGTTCACGGCGTGCCTTGCAGCCGATGTCGCGCAGATCATGGCCGTTCAGGTGCAGAATGTCGAATGCGCACAGGTACATGCCGTAGGGATTGTTGTGGACCGCGTTCTGGAGCGCGTTGAAGTCGGGCATGCCGGCCTTGTCGGTGACGACCGCCTCGCCGTCGATGATGGCGTTCTTGACCTCAAGCTCACCCGCGGCTTCCACGATGCCCAGATATTGACGCGTCCAGTCCTTACCGGTTTCGGTATAGACGCGGATATCCTCGTGGCCGTTGATAATGATCTGGGCGCGGTAGCCATCCAGCTTGATCTCATGAATCCAGTTGTCACCCGCGGGCGGCATGGCCACCAGCTTGGGCTCCATCGGGGGAATGAACTCTAGCCGGCCGGTGCCGGCCTCTGCCCGCCTACGCATGGAACCCAGTCTAGGTCAGCTGCGTATATTAGCCATAGTGAATATGATAAAGTTCTAAAAGGACGTGCGATATGGCAGACGACAAAAGCAAACGCGACTTTCGCTACCGTAACAAGATATCGGCGGACGATGATTATGAAGTGAACTTTTTCGCTCTGCAGAACAACATCACGCCGGAGCAGGTGCGCGAGCTGATCCGCAAACACGGCAACGATCGGGCAACTCTGACCGCTGCCGCGAAGGCATTGCCGGCACAATGATGACAAAACTCTCAGACCTGGGGCCGCCGATCGCCGGCTGGTCATTGGCTATTTCCGTACGATAGGCAGAAAAGCCCGCGCCCCGTGGTGGGGAAGAGGACGCGGGCTGATCGGAGGGACGAGCCGATCTCGCAGCATGTCTGCACAGGAAATAATGCTGCGGAAGCCGAACTTTCTACCTAAGCCTTTGTTCCAACGCAAAAAACCAGCCGCACCTTTCGCCAAGCCGGTCAATGAGGCCTGGATTTTCAATCCCTATTGGGCGGCACCTAAATTCCAGATGTCCCGATGCAGGCGCCATGTCCCGTCGTCGCCCTTTTTCCAGACGACGATGTACTTGCCCACAAGGGTGGAGAGGGCGCCGTCTTTGCTCGGCGCATCGAGCGTAAATGCGCCAACTTCGTAGGCGAGGTTCGCGCTCTCTTCCACTTCCAGCGCCTTAAGGGTGAGATTCTTCATCCCGCCTTTGATCGCGCCCTGCCAGAACTCTTCCACGCCCTTGCGGCCATCGACGCGCTTGCCGTCGGGCGGCAGCAAGGCAGCGTCCTCGGTATACAATTGACCCACCGCCGCCGCGTTTCCGCTATTGAAGGCGTCCGTGAATTTCGGCAGCGCCGCTTCGATGTCCTCGCGAGCCGACTGGGCGGCCGCAGACAATGCAGACGATAGAAGCAGCACAGCAGCAAATGCGAATGACTTAACCGGTCTCATCTCGTCCTCCCTTTGCGTGATCGACATATCTATCGGATGAATAGCACGCCCAACCCGAGTGCACCGCCGCGCCCACTCAATCGGCCAGACCTGATTTGCATTAGGCTTATCTAATTACGCAAGCGCCAGACGCTCTCAGCCCACTACCCGATCGGCCCGCCTTCTCCGCCAGAGGCGCGGGCCTGGCTCAGCAATATCCTGACATCGTTTAGCGTGGAACCGCAGGCATTCCCGAGACTGAGCGCGCCGTTTCGGCGGAGAAAACCACGAAGGCAAAGATGAGCACGCTGGCAGCGACGATCATCGAGCCGGTGGCGACGATCGGCTCAAGCGCCGGATTTCCATGCAGCATCAAGTAGAGGGCCGGCAACATCACCACCAGGCCAAAATTATAGACGCCATAATGGACCATTGCGATACTGCGGGCGGCTTTTGTCGGGTTCAGGGCGTAATACCCACCGAATATTGCACTTGTTACCCATCCCAGGAGATTGATGTGTGCGTGAGCCGGGTAGGCGCCGTGATTGCCTGAAATTGCCATTTGCAGGCCGGCTGCAATTCCCAGAATAAGAAAGACGATCGCTGTCTTGAAAAAGAGTTCCGAGATTTTCGGCATGTCATGTCCTCCCAAGCCGTTGCAGGCGGCCCGGCAGCCTGTTGGGGGTGACCGGCTGGCCGCCGGGCCTAACCGGCTTGCGCCGGCTGATGAAAACATGCGCTCACACTAATATAAATGCAACATCGAGATACCGGGTGCGCACAGCGGAGTTTGACGATCTGGACTCCCGTCCCAAAGCGGGCGGCCGGAAAGCGATTTCGGTTCAATCGTCCGCGTGGAAAACGCTAGCCAGGACGCCGCAGGTGTTCGACAAGCGCGCGCAGCTTCGGCGCGACGTTGCGACGGCTCGGATAATAAAGGTAGAAGCCGGCAAAGCGCGGGCAATAGTCGACGAGAACCGGCACCAGTTCGCCCCGAGCGATCCACGGGCGAAAGCTTTCCTCCATGCCGAAAGTGATGCCGGCTCCGGCAATGGCGAGCTTTATCATCAACGCCATGTCGTTGGTCGTGATCGCCGGCGCGACCGCGACGCTGAACTCCTT
Source organism: Mesorhizobium sp. WSM4806 (assembly GCF_055811635.1). NCBI lineage: Bacteria > Pseudomonadati > Pseudomonadota > Alphaproteobacteria > Hyphomicrobiales > Phyllobacteriaceae > Mesorhizobium > Mesorhizobium sp. WSM4806. The sequence goes on from NZ_JBVVQZ010000010.1 coordinate 44,477, forward strand.
GCCGTCCTCGGCGAATTCCCAACGATAGGGCGCGACCTTCGGGGCGCGACGCCAGCCAATGCAGCGATGGCCCGCGAGTTCCTGCGGATGCGACGGCTCGCCAAACCGATCACGATAGGCCGGCGCGCAGGCGGCCAGCTGCCGCTCGTCACCGGCGACAGGCACCGCGATCATGTCCTGCTCGATCACCTCGCCGAGCCTGACGCCGGCATCGTATCCCTCGGCGACGATATCGAATTCCTCGTCCGTCACCGTGATGTCCATCCGGACCTCCGGATTGGCTTCGGCAAAGGTCGCCAGGAACGGCCCTGAAAGAAAGCGCTCGGCGATCGACGAGACGGCGAGCCGCAACTGCCCGCGCGGACGCCCGCGCAGGTCCCCGGTGCTCTCCATTGCGGCGCGCATGTCGGCGATGGCGGGCGCTATCTCGGCGTAGAGGCGTTCGCCAGCCTCGGTCAGGCTGACGCTTCGCGTCGTGCGCTGGACCAGCCCGATACCGAGCGTCTCTTCCAGCCGCTTCATCGTCTGGCTGACCGCCGAGCGGGTGACGCCCATCCGGTCCGCAGCCGCGCGAAAGCTCCGCTCCTCGGCGACGAGGGCAAAGACGGCAAGCGCATTGAGATCCGGCTGCATTGGTTAGCTGTGCTTTCGACGCTGTAAACAAATGGTCGTCTTATCGCTACAGTGAAACAGATCCATCTTCGTGGCAACCGCTGCATCGCGGTTCGAAAATCAACCAGACGGAGACCGAACATGTCCCTCAACCCAAACTTTTCCCCCAACAAAGTCGTGCTCATCACCGGGGCTTCGAGCGGCATTGGCGCCGCCATCGGCCGGGAGCTCGGTGCCGCAGGAGCAAAGGTCATGCTCGGTGCGCGCCGCACCGGTCGGCTGGACGCGCTCGCAGAAGAGATCAGGGCAAAGGGCGGGGAGGCAATGACACGCCGCCTGGACGTGACCGACCGCGACGATGTCGCCGCTTTTGCCGATGCGGCGCGCCAGGCCTGGGGACGCGTCGATGTGATCGTCAACAATGCCGGCGTCATGCCGTTGTCGCTGATGATCTCGATGAAGGTCGATGAATGGGACCGAATGGTCGACGTCAACATCAAGGGCGTGCTCTACGGCATCGCTGCGGTGCTGCCGCAGATGACGGCCCGAGGCTCCGGCCATGTCGTCAACATCGCCTCCATCGGCGCGCTTTCGGTATCGCCGACAGCCGCTGTCTATTGCGCAAGCAAATACGCGGTCCGCGCCATCTCCGATGGCTTGCGGCAGGAGCACGACAACATCCGCGTCACCTGCATTCATCCCGGCGTGGTCGAGAGCGAGCTCGCCGACACGATCACCGATCCGATCGCAGTGGAAGCGATGAAGACCTATCGCGCCATTGCGCTGCAGCCCGACGCGATCGGCCGTGCCGTGCGCTTTGCCATCGAACAGCCGGACGATGTCGACGTGAACGAGATCGTCATCCGGCCGACAGCCAGCAAGTAGTTCTATGAAACAGATTTCCATGCTTGCCGCTGCCGTGCTTGTTGCCGGCGCGGCCGGCTTATCCGCACAGAAAGGCCTCGCCCAAATGAATATCGCGCAAAATTCCGTTACCCCAGCTTCGGCAAGCCACTCCTATGTCGGGATGTGGGTCACGGCGGATGGCCATATCCGCCACAACTTGCTTCCAAATGGTCGCTATGACGAAGCGCGTGGGAACCGTGACAGCGCATACCAGGGGCGCTATGAGATCCGGGGAAATCACATCGACTACTGGGACGACACCGGCTTTACCGCGGACGGAACGTTCATCGACGGTGTGCTGCACCACGCCGGCATGATCTTGTATCTGGAGAAGTAGATGACGTCCGTATCTCGATAAAGAGGTTTCGCATGGCTCCGCTGCACCATATGTCTCTGGTGCGCAGCCAAAAACAGGGGCTCACCTTGCCAACCGAACCACGTTCTCCACGGCTTGCAGTGCTGATCGACGCGGACAATACCTCGGCCAAGATTGCCGACGGCTTGTTCGAGGAGATCGCAAAGATCGGCGAGGCAAGCGTTCGTCGCATCTACGGCGATTTCTCCAGCACCCGCTCAAAGGCATGGGCCGATGTGCTGTCGAAGCATGCGATCATCCCGCAGCAGCAATTCGCCTACACCACCGGCAAGAACGCATCCGACATCACGCTCGTCATCGACGCCATGGACCTTCTCCACAGCGGGCGGTTCGAAGGCTTCTGCCTGGTGTCGTCCGACAGCGATTTCACCCGCCTTGCCGCTCGCATCAGGGAGCACGGGATCGACGTTTATGGGTTTGGCGAGCAGAAGACGCCGGAGAGTTTCCGGCAGGCATGCCGCCGGTTCGTATACACCGAGAACCTGCTGCCGACTGCGCCAGCCAACGCGAACGATGCGGCGCCAACGAAGTCCTTGCAGCCGCCCAGCGCCGCGACGCCGATCATCACCAGGGTCATTTCACAGATGGGAACCGAGGACGGCTGGGTGCCGCTCGGCATTGTCGGCAATCAGCTCGCCAATCTGGCTTCGGACTTCGATCCCAGAACCTTCGGCTTTCGCAAGCTGAGCGATCTCGTGCGCAAGACCAATGCCTTTGAGATCGATCATCCCGAGGGCGGAGCGATGCGTATAAGGGTCAAGCCAGCTGCGAAGGGCAGAGAGAAATCGAGGTCGGCAGCATCGCGCTGAGCCCTGCAAAAAGCTAGCTGTCCCAGTCCAATTGGTGTCCGATCGGCCTCTGGTCGGACCACAATTTCGCTGGCGAAAACCACCATTCGGCGTATTATTCTCGTGGCAGAGAGTTCATGGCGGAGGAGGCCAATGGACATCGTTTCGAGAGCGCCTGTCGTTGACTTGCCGGCCCATGAACTTGTTTCATCTGCGCTTTCAAAATTCCGCGCCGGCGACACCATATCGACCAGAGCCGCAATAGATACCATCCGCCGGGCAGGCCCAGCTTGTACGGACAGCGACGACCAACTGGTCGAGCTTATCGTCATGACCGCAATTGGCAGGACCATGGGGATCGTGTTCGACCATCGGTGCCGCTAATACACATCGCCCGGCCCGCAATTGGCTTGCGCACTGTCCGGACGACACCGGCGACGTAAGCTGTTCAGTAACCATGAATTGTGACCGGGATTGATCGCGCCATTCGCTATCGGAACGAATAATCCGGCTGCGCCGTTGCTGTCCTTGGAGTCGAGGAGTGGCGGCAATGCGTGATGAACAATTCGACGTTCCGGTGACGATCGAGAGCGAACGCACCGGACGCCGGCTTTCTGTGACGAGGACGGTCCAGGCGGCCTCGCTTCTGGTCGACAAATGGCCAAAAGAAAAGCGCGGGCCGAAATATCGCGCGGCCTTGAAAGCCATGATGGATGCGATGGAGCAGCGGCGGGCGGTTGGGACTGCGCGGCGGGCATTCACGGCGGCAGCCAAGGAAGCCCATGTGTTTGTGCGCGAAGGGCGGCGTTAAAGCGCGTCACGTCGCATTGCTGTCGCTATGCATGTCGTTGCCCAAGACCGCTGCGCAGCTTTGGGCGACATGCATTGCTCCTGTTTATGCATGTCGTTGTCCCAAAACCGCTGCGCACTTTTGGGCGACATGCATTAAGGAACCTCACGAAATCTCCGCCGTTATGCTCAAGGTCCAAGCGAGGAGAGAACTGCCATGCCCGACGACAAGACCAAGACCGACAACCGCGATCGCTCACAAGTAGCCGGCGACGAAGACTATGAGGTGAGGCATCTCGCCGAGGAAGCCGGCATCACTCCCGACCAGGCTCGCACGCTGATCAAGCGCCACGGCACCGACCGCAAGGTGCTGAACGAAATCGCCAAGAGCATAAAGGCATTGTGATGGCTGACAAACGGACCGTAATGGCCGATCGGAAGAAACGCGAACCGGACGACAAGGAGGCCCTGCGACTGGCCGAGACAACTGACGTTTCGCCCAACCAGGCGAAGGATCTGATGCGCAAGCACGGCAAGGACAGCGCCAAGGTCGAGAAGGAAGCCAAGAACTTCAAGGCCGAAGGCTGAGCAGCCGATTTGGCGGAGCGAGTCCGCCCTCGTTCCCGCATCAGCTTCGCACGCGCCAGCCATTCGCACGCTGGACGACAGCCCCATCCCATTCTTCGATGAACTCGGCTGGAAGCGGCGTATGCGGACGACTATGCCGTGATCTATACGCGAAATCGCTGATTTTCGGCGGCTTCGCCCCGCCGCACGGCTTATCTTTGAGCGCCGCGCTGAGAGCCGCGACGGCAAATCCTTTATAGCATTCTTATTTCTTTCCTCTTCGCCACGTCTCGAACCTTTATGGGGTTCGGATCATATTCGGTCGGGAAGGACACATCTCGGTCGCCATTATCATCGCGACAGAGTGTCTTCACATGACTTCAACGCTGCCCGGCTGCAGGCAAGCCAGTGCAAAAACGAAAATAAGGAACAGCTCCGATGGACATCATCGTTCTCGGGATAGGGTTTTTGTTTTTCGCCCTGTTCTTCGCCTTCGTCAAAGCCTGCGACAGTCTTTAGGCGGAAGGACCGCAACATGCTTGTCGACTTTATCCTCGGTGGCGCTGTGACCCTGTTCCTTCTCGCCTACCTGACATACGCCCTCATTCGCCCAGAACGTTTCTAACGGCAACTGGCGCAGGCACGGAAGGCTATTTCGATGACTTTCAACGGGTGGATGCAGATCCTCGTCTATTGCGGGATCGTGGTTTTGCTGGTGAAGCCGCTCGGCGGCTACATGTATCGCGTTTTCAGCGGCGACCGCACATTCCTCTCGCCGATTTTGGGTCCTGTCGAGCGCAGCCTTTATCGCATCTCGGGGACCAGCGAGCATGAGGAGCAGCACTGGACCACCTATGCGGCGGCCGTGCTGTTCTTCAACCTCGCCGGCTTCCTGGTGCTCTACGCCCTGCAACGGCTGCAAGGCAGCCTGCCTTACAATCCGGCCGGCATGAGCTCCGTCGAACCCGGGCTCGCCTTCAACACCGCCGCCAGCTTCATGACCAACACCAACTGGCAGAACTACGGCGGTGAAAGCACGATGTCCTATCTCGTGCAGATGGCCGGCCTCACCGTGCAGAACTTCCTGTCCGCAGCGACCGGCATCGCAATCGCAATCGCGCTGATCCGCGGTTTCAGCAAGGCCTCCGGCAAATCGATCGGCAATTTCTGGGTCGATATGACCCGGTGCACCCTTTACCTGCTGTTGCCGCTCTGCATCGTGCTGACGCTGGTCTATGTCTATCTCGGCATTCCGCAGACGCTCAGCGCTTATCTCGACGCCACAACCCTGGAGGGCGCGCGGCAGACTATCGCGGTCGGGCCGGTTGCCTCGCAGATCGCCATCAAGATGCTCGGCACCAATGGTGGCGGCTTCTTCAACGCCAATGCCGCGCATCCCTTCGAAAACCCCGACGCGATCTCGAATCTGATCCAGATGGTTTCGATCTTCGCCATCGGTGCGGCGCTGACCAACGTCTTCGGCCGCATGAACGGCGACCAGCGCCAGGGTTGGGCGATCTTGACTGCAATGGGCGTCCTGTTCATCGCCGGCGTTGCCGTCTGCTACTGGGCGGAAGCATCAGGCAATCCGCTGGTGCATGCGCTGGGCATCGACGGCGGCAACATGGAAGGCAAGGAAACGCGCTTCGCTATCGCTTTGTCGGCGCTGTTTGCGGTGATCACCACCGCCGCGTCCTGCGGCGCCGTCAACGCCATGCATGACAGCTTCACAGCGCTTGGCGGCATGATCCCGATCATCAACATGCAGCTCGGCGAGGTCATTGTCGGCGGTGTCGGCGCCGGTCTCTACGGCATCCTGATGTATATCGTGATCGCCGTCTTCGTCGCCGGACTGATGGTCGGACGCACGCCCGAATATCTCGGCAAGAAGATCGAGGCCAAGGAGGTCAAGATGGCGATGCTCGCCATTCTCTGCCTGCCGCTGGCGATGCTGATCTTCACCGCCATCGCGGTGGTGCTGCCGACAGGCGTCGCTTCGATGGCCAATGCCGGCCCGCACGGCTTCTCCGAAGTTCTCTATGCCTACACCTCGGCTGCCGCCAACAACGGCTCGGCCTTTGGCGGCCTGACCGGCAACACGCCCTGGTACAACGTCACGCTTGCCATCGGCATGCTGATGGGCCGCTTCCTGGTCATCATCCCGGCTCTGGCGATCGCCGGCTCGCTGGTCGCCAAGAAGACGGTGCCGGCCTCCGCCGGCACCTTTCCGACCGACGGGCCGCTGTTCGTCGGGCTGCTGGTCGGCGTCATTCTGATCGTCGGCGGCCTCACCTTCTTCCCGGCGCTGGCAGTCGGACCGATCGTGGAGCACCTGGCCGGCATCCACGGGCAGACTTTCTGAACCGTCCCACCTTGGATCAATGTCATGTCCTGGCTCAAAACCATACGTCGCAAGATTCGGCATCGAGACGATCGGAAAGGGGCGACCCCGCCTCCTTTCCCGACCATGTCCACGTTCTTCGGCATTGCGGCAGTCATGATCGTGATCTGGCTGCTGGCCTCCGGGCTTCCGCATCTTCGTTCGGCATCCGATCGATCGGTGCCGTCCAATAATATCGATACTGGAGCCACCAAATGAGCCAGTCCAAATCCGCTGTCATCATGGATGCCCGCATCCTGCTGCCCGCCATCAACGGCGCCTTCAGGAAACTCAACCCGCGCACCCTGATGCGCAATCCGGTGATGTTCGTCGTCGCCGTCGTCTCGGCGCTCACCTCAGTCCTGTTCGTCAAGGATCTCGTCACTGGTGGCGGCGATCTCGGCTTCTCGCTGCAGATCATCATCTGGCTGTGGTTCACCGTGCTTTTCGCCAACTTCGCCGAAGCGATCGCCGAAGGCCGAGGCAAGGCGCAGGCCGATTCGCTGCGCAAGGCTCGCACCGAGAGCCAGGCCAAGCTGTTGAGCGGCGACGACCGCACCACGTTCAAGCTGGTGCCCGGCACCAGCCTGAAGGTCGACGACGTGGTGCTCGTCGAGGCCGACGACATCATTCCATCGGACGGCGAGGTGATCGAAGGCGTCGCTTCGGTCAACGAGGCGGCGATCACCGGCGAATCCGCTCCGGTGATCCGTGAATCCGGCGGCGACCGTTCGGCGGTGACCGGCGGCACGCAGGTTCTGTCCGACTGGATCCGCGTGCGCATCACCGCGGCCTCCGGCCATACGTTCCTCGACCGTATGATCTCGCTGGTCGAAGGCGCTGCGCGCCAGAAGACGCCCAACGAGATCGCGCTGAACATCCTGCTCGTCGGCATGACACTGATCTTCGGGCTGGCGACGGCGACGATCCCGAGTTTCGCCTCCTATTCGGGCGGCACCATTTCGGTGACCGTCCTCGTCGCCCTGATCGTCACTTTGATCCCGACGACGATCGGCGCGCTGCTTTCGGCCATCGGCATCGCCGGCATGGATCGCCTGGTTCGGTTCAACGTGCTGGCGATGTCGGGCCGCGCGGTCGAAGCGGCGGGTGACGTCGACACGCTGCTGCTCGACAAGACCGGCACGATCACGCTCGGCAATCGCCAGGCGACGGCATTCCGCCCGGTCAAGGGCGTCACCGAGCAGGAGTTGGCCGACGCGGCGCAGTTGGCCTCGCTTGCCGATGAGACGCCGGAAGGCCGCTCGATCGTCGTGCTGGCGAAGGAGAAATACGCCATCCGTGCCCGCGACATGGCAACACTGCATGCCACTTTCGTGCCCTTCACCGCGCAAACCCGCATGAGCGGCGTCGACATCGATGGCTCTTCGGTTCGCAAGGGCGCGGTCGATTCGGTGCTCGCCCACGTCAATCAGTCGACCGTCGCCTCGCATGGCACGCGCCCCGGCAGCGACACCGTCCGCGATCTGCAGGCAATCGCCGACGACGTCGCCAAATCCGGCGGCACGCCGCTGGCGGTCGAGCGCGACGGACGCCTGCTCGGCGTCGTCCATCTCAAGGACATCATCAAGGGCGGCATCAGGGAGCGCTTCGCCGAACTGCGCAAGATGGGGATCCGCACGGTGATGATCACCGGCGACAACCCGATGACGGCGGCGGCGATCGCGGCGGAGGCCGGCGTCGACGATTTCCTTGCCCAGGCGACGCCCGAGGACAAGCTGAAGCTCATCCGCGACGAACAGGCCAAGGGCAAGCTCGTCGCCATGTGCGGCGACGGCACCAATGATGCGCCTGCCCTCGCGCAGGCCGATGTCGGCGTCGCCATGAACACCGGCACGGTCGCCGCGCGCGAAGCCGGCAATATGGTCGACCTCGACAGCGATCCGACCAAGCTGATCGAGATCGTGGAAATCGGCAAGGCGCTGCTGATGACGCGCGGCTCGCTGACGACCTTCTCCATCGCCAACGACGTGGCCAAGTATTTTGCCATCATCCCAGCCATATTCGCCGTCTTCTACATTGCGCCGGGGCAGACATCAGGCCCGCTGCAGGCGCTCAACATCATGCATCTGGCAACGCCGCAGAGCGCCATTCTCTCGGCCATCATCTTCAACGCACTGATCATCGTCGCGCTGATCCCGCTGTCGCTGAGAGGCGTCAGATATCGCGCGATCGGCGCGGCCGCGCTGCTCAGCCGCAACCTCCTTGTCTACGGCCTCGGCGGCATCATCGTCCCCTTCGTCGGCATCAAGGCGATCGACATGGCCATCACCGCGCTTGGCCTCGCATAAGGAATGAAGTCGATGCTCAAGCAAATCAGACCCGCCATCACCATGATCGTTTTCTTCACCATCCTCACCGGCCTGATCTATCCGATCGGCATGACCGGCATCGCCCAGGCCTTGTTCCCGCGCCAGGCCAATGGCAGCCTGATCGAGAGGGACGGCAAGGTCGTCGGCTCCGAACTGATTGGCCAGGCTTTTGCCAGCGAGCGCTATTTCCATGGCCGGCCGTCGGCTGCGGGCGACGGCTACGACGCCGCCGCTTCGAGCGGCTCGAATCTCGGGCCGACCAACCCCAGGCTGATCGACCGCGTCAAGAGCGATGCCGACAGGCTGAATGCGGAAAATCCGAACCAGAAGGTGCCGATCGATCTGGTCACGACTTCAGCCAGCGGCCTCGATCCGCATATCAGCCCCGAGGCCGCCTATTTCCAGGTCGCCAGGGTGGCCAGGGCCAGGGGCGCCGATGAAGCCAGTGTCAAGTCGCTTGTCGACAGCCATGTGGAGGACCGCGAGCTCGGCTTCATGGGAGAGCCTGTGGTCAATGTGCTGGCGCTTAACCTGGCGCTGGACGAGGCCATCAAGCAATGAATTGTGGGAAGCAATGAGTGGCAGGCTGGGGATCGACACCATCCCCGGCGCCATTCATGATCGATTGTGATGCCGGACGACAGAAGCAACGAAACCCGACCCTCACCCGACGCCCTGCTTGACCGTGCGGAGCGGGAGGCGCGCGGTCGTCTGCGGATTTTTCTGGGCGCAGCACCCGGTGTCGGCAAGACCTATGAAATGCTGATGTCGGGCCGTGCAAGATTGGCCGACGGAGTGGACGTGGTGATCGGCGTCGTCGAGACGCACGGCCGCAAGGAAACCCAGGTGCTGGTCGACGGCTATGAGGCGATTCCCCGTCATCGGGTCGAGTACAAGGGGCGCATCCTCGAGGAAATGGATCTCGATGCCATCCTTGCCCGGCGTCCGGCGCTGGTCCTCGTTGATGAGCTTGCCCATACCAACGCACCGGGCAGCCGCCATCCCAAGCGCTATCTCGACGTTCAGGAAATCCTGACGCACGGCATCGACGTCTACACCACGCTCAACATACAACATGTCGAAAGCCTGAACGATGTCGTGGCGCAGATCACGCGCGTCAGGGTGCGCGAGACGGTTCCAGACTCCATCATCGACCAGGCCGACGACATCGAGATCATCGATCTCACGCCCGACGACCTGATCAAGCGGCTCGAGGAAGGCAAGGTCTATATCCCCAGCACCGCCCGGCGCGCGATCGAGAATTATTTCTCGCCGGGCAATCTGACGGCGCTCAGGGAACTGGCGCTGCGCCGCACCGCCCAGCGCGTCGACGAGCAGTTGCTGACCCACATGCAGGCCCACGCCATACCCGGGCCCTGGGCGGCGGGGGAAAGGGTTCTCGTCTGCGTCGATGCGCGTCCGGGCGGGGCGGCCCGCGTCCGCTATGCGCGGAGATTGGCCGACCGGCTCCGCGCTCCCTGGACGGCGCTTCATGTCGATACCCCTCGTTCAGCCGCCATGTCCGAGGAGGAAAAGGATCGGCTCGCGACGCTGCTGCGCCTTGCCGAGCAGCTTGGCGCCGAAGTAACGACCATTCCAGGCCAGAACGTCGCGCAGGACATCGTTCGCCATGCGACCGCCAACAACTTCACCCATATCGTGATCGGCAGGCCGACCCGTTCGCGCTGGCGGGAATTGATCGAAGGCTCGCTCACTTATGATCTCATCCGCAATGCCGGCGACATCAGCGTCCATGTCATTTCGGGAAACGAACGCAACGACGAGGCGACGTCACGGACCGTAAAGGTGGCGGACGAGCAGTGGCAATTCGATATCTGGCCCTATCTCAAGGCCACGGCCTATGTTGCTGGCTCGCTCGCCTTCGCGGTCCTTCTCCACCAGTTCCTCGACGTCCGCAATCTGGCGATCATCTTTCTCATCGGGGTTCTGACGTCGGCGGTGACCGGCGGTCTCTGGCCGGCTTTGTATGCCTGCCTCATCAGCGCCATTGCCTTCAACTTTTTCTTCCTGGAACCACGCTACACGCTGACGATCCAGGACCCGGAGAGCATCGTGGCGCTGGCTGCCTTCCTGGTTGTTGCGGTCATTGCCAGCAATCTGACAGCGCGGGTGCAGCGACAGGCGGTCGCTGCCCGCGCGCGGGCACGCGCCACGGAAGATATCTATCTTTTCTCGAAGAAGCTCGCCGGCGCCGGCACGCTAGACGACGTGCTCTGGGCGACTGCCTTCCAGATCGCCTCGATGCTGAAGCTGCGCGTGGTGCTGCTGCTGCCGGAAGACGGCACGATCACCGTCAAGGCCGGTTACCCACCCGACGACACGCTGGCCGAGGCCGACATCGCGGCCGCCCGTTGGGCCTGGGAGCACGATCGCCCCGCAGGCCGCGGCGCAGACACGCTTCCCGGAGCAAGACGCCTGTATCTGCCGTTGCGGACCGGTCGCACCGCGGTCGGCGTCGTCGGCCTCGACAATGACAAGCAAGGCCCGTTGCTGACCCCCGAACAGAAGCGCCTGCTCGACGCGCTCGCGGATCAGGCGGCGGTCGCGATCGAGCGCATCCAGCTTGTTGCCGACGTCGACCGGGCCAGGCTCGAGGCCGAGGCGGACCGCCTGCGCTCGGCGCTGCTGACCTCGATTTCCCATGACCTGAAAACGCCGCTTGCCGCAATCATGGGCGCCGCCGGCACATTGCGGGAATTTGCGCCGGCGCTTCCCGAAACGGACCGGGCGGACCTGCTGTCGACCGTGCTCGACGAATCGGAGCGGCTGAACCGCTTCATCGCCAATCTGCTTGACATGACCAAGATCGAATCCGGTGCGATGGAGCCGAACTACGCGTTCCACTATGTCGGCGACATTGTCGGCACCGCCTTGCATCGAGCCAGAAAAATCATCGGCGAACACAAGACCGAAATGGACATTCCCACGGATCTGCCGATGCTGAGGGTCGACCCCGTCCTGTTCGAGCAAGCGCTGTTCAATCTCCTCGACAATGCCGCTAAATTTGCCCCGCCAGCTTCGACGATCCGCCTGCAGGGCTGGGCCGACAATGGTTCCGTCATGCTGCAGATCATGGACGAGGGGCCAGGCGTTCCGCCAGCGGATCTGGAGCGCATTTTCGACACGTTCCACCGGGTGCGCAAGGGCGATCAGGTCCGTGCCGGCACCGGGCTCGGGCTCTCGATCTGCCGTGGCTTCATCGAGGCGATGGGCGGGACCATTTCGGCGGCCAACAGGACCGACCGCCCGGGTGCGGTTTTTACCATCAGGATGCCGGTAGCGGCAGACCAACATGTGGGCGACCCCGGCATGGATGACCTGCCATGACGAACTTGCCATGACGAACCTGGACGTCAGGATTTTGGTCGTCGATGACGAACCGCCGATCCGCAAGCTGCTCCGCGTCGGCCTTGGCAGCCAGGGCTATGCGATCAGCGAGGCGCCGAACGCCAAGACGGCGATCGAACTCGTGGAGACGGAAAAGCCGGACCTGATCCTGCTCGATCTCGGCCTGCCCGGCATGGGCGGTCACGAATTGCTGCGCAAATGGCGGGACGACGGCCTGGATGTTCCCGTCGTCATCCTTTCCAGCCGCACCGACGAGGCCGGCATCGTCTCGGCACTTGATCTCGGCGCCGACGACTATATCACCAAGCCGTTCGGCATGAACGAGCTTGTCGCGCGCATCCGCGTGGCGCTCCGCCACAAGTTCCAGCAGCAAGGCGAGAAGCCGGTCTTCCACACCGGCGATCTCACGGTCGATCTGGTGAAGCGCATCGTCATGATCGAGGACAGGGAGATAAAGCTCTCGCCGAAGGAGTACGACATCCTGCGCATCCTCGTGCAGCACGCCGGCAAGGTTCTCACCCACCAGTTTCTTTTGAAGCAGGTCTGGGGCGATTCGACCGACGTGCAGTATCTCAGGGTCTATGTGCGGCAGCTCAGGCAAAAGATCGAGAAAACGCCCGACCAGCCGCGTTACATCACCACCGAAACCGGCGTAGGATACCGCCTGCGCGAAGTCGACTGAAGCGAGGGCCACGGGCGGGCCCGTCTAACCCCACTGAGGGGCGCGCGTCTACCATCAGCCGCCTGTTGCAGCTGATCCAGCGCTCCACAACCAAGCGTCCCGGTTGCACGGCGAAGCCGACTTGATCAGCTTTTCGTTTAACGATCTTGACAGCGATCGAGACGGCCCGGCCACACGGGTCCCTGATGTCCAAGATCGGCGAACAACCTTCGGTTAATGGCAATGGTCGACGCGAGGCGTTCGGGACCGGACCGGGCGCCGTCCCGATCTGGATGCCGGCGGCATGCGGGTAAAGGACGAGAGCCCGACCTCTTGCCGGCGGCATAGCCGCGGCCGCCACTCTCAACTCGTCACGGCCTGGCGCGCACGTCGCGCATCGCGAGAACGCGCATAATTGAATGTCACACTTGCTGGTTGCATTACAATATGAAATTTCGTGTTATCGCATCCCCACAAATTCTCTTTAACAAAATCATGGTTAACAGCTGCTTGCCGCAGGTTAGCCACAGTCGGCTTTTACCAAGCGTGATTGGGAAATTCTACAGCTTGGCGGGACCGTCCAAAAACGAAACAGTGGAGCGACGATCTAATGCCGCAACATAGCGCACATGAACAATATCTACTTGAACTTATCAACGCGGAGAGGGCTAAGGCCGGCGTGCAGCCGCTGGCCTTCGATAATGATCTCAGCGAGGCGGCTGAGGGGCACAGCAGATGGATGCTTGCAACCGACACCTTTTCTCACACGGGGTCGGGAGGGTCCTCGCCCACCCAGCGTATGAAGGCTGCCGGCTACACCCTAACGGGCTCCTGGGCGACAGGAGAGAACATCGCATGGGCTACGACCAGGTCACCGACGGGCTACAATGACGAGATTCTGCTCCTGCACAACAACCTGATGAACTCCCCGGGTCATCGTGCCAACATCCTCAACGGGAACTTCCGCGAGGTAGGTCTTGGATTCGAGGTTGGCGATTACCAGGGGCGCTCCAGCGGTTTCGTGGCGGAGAATTTCGCCAAGACCGGATCAGACCTGTTCCTGACCGGTGTGGCGATCGACGACAAGGACGGGGATAGGTTCTACGATCCCGGTGAAGGTCTATCCGGTCTCACCATCACAGCGAAGAGTTCGACGGGCGCGACGTTTACGACGAAGACCATGGGCGCCGGCGGCTACGACCTCGCGCTCAAGCCCGGCACCTACACAGTAACCTTCTCGGGGGCGGGCATCGAAGCTTCGACGCGCACCGTCTCTGTCGGGAGCAAGAACGTCAAACTCGATCTCGTCGATCCGAAGCAGGGAGCCGTCGCTGCCGTTCAGGATGAACCGGCGGCAGTTTCCGATCCGGCGCCGCAGCAGGAACCAACGCCAACGGCGCAAGCTGAGCCGGCCCCGACACCAACGGCGCAAGCTGAACCGGCCCCGACAACGCCGCCGGATTCTGGGCAGCCGAATTCTGGCTCCCAGTGGCTTGCAACCTTCTTCGGCAAACAGGGCGTAAACTTCCGGTCTGACCAGACCCTGGCCGAACATGAGGAGGCTGAAGGAACGCCTGGCACGGCTAAGGAGAGTGGTGCACAGGTGGCGCTTGACGGCGATAACATCGTGTTTCCACAACTCGGGAACGCTCGGGGCCAACTCGACGACGCTATCGAGCAGGTCCGGGACAATGCGTCGACCGCGCTAGCAAATGCGGGCGATCCGAGACCGGCTTTTGATTGGGCAGAGTATGCACATACGCAAGCGGGCGATGCCGACGCGCTGGCTGCGAAACTCATCGAGCAACTGTCTGCGCATAACAACAGCGTGATCGCCGATCAGGCCGCGTAGCCAATGCCGGACGATGCGGGCCTGCAGTTATGGGCCCGCATCGCCTGCTGACGCATGCGGTTGATCGAGGGGACATCAATGTCACAATCTGGTTCAGAGAAGCTCCGCCCGCCGAGGGCGAAGTCCGAATTGGCTGCCTGCCTGGCGCATTTCCGGCGCGCCTTTTTGGCGGTGGCGGCTTTCAGCGGCCTTATCAACGTGCTGATGTTGTCCGGCTCGGTGTTTATGCTGCAGGTCTACGACAGGGTCCTGCCCAGCCGTAGCGTGCCGACGCTGGTGGCTCTGGTCCTGCTGATTTCGATTCTATATGTTTTTCAAAGTGCACTCGACGCGATCCGCGGCCGGGTGCTGGCGCGTATCGGCAGCGGACTCGACGAGCGCCTGAGTGAGCGGACCTACCGCGTGATGTCGCAATTGCCCTTGGCCAGAGGCCGTTCGGGCGAGGGCATGCAGCCGGTGCGCGATCTCGATCAAATCGGCGGTTTCCTGGCCAGCGGTGGTCCCGCCACTCTTTTCGACCTGCCGTGGATGCCGCTTTATCTCGCGCTCTGTTTTGCCTTCCATCCTTGGCTCGGCCTGGCTGCGCTGATTGGGGCGATCCTGCTTTTGGCATTGACCGTGCTCACGGAGAAAACTGTCCGCCATCCAGCAACTGAAATGTCTGGATATGCCGGAGCGCGCAGCAATATCGCACTGGCAAGCATCCGCAATGCCGAGGTGCTCGAAGCGATGGGCATGAGATCCACGGTGGCCTCGCGCTGGGCGGAAGCAAACGGCAAATACAGGCGGGCGCAGATGCGCGCCAGCGATGTCACGGGTTCATTCGGCGCGCTCTCCCGCGGCTTTAGGATGCTGCTGCAATCAGTCGTTCTCGCGATCGGAGCGTATTTGGTGATCGGCCAGGAAGCCACGCCTGGCATCATCATCGCAAGTTCTATTCTCACCGCGCGAGCGCTGGCGCCAGTCGAACTCGCAATTGCGCACTGGAAGAACTTTCTTGCCGCTAGACAAGGCTGGCATCGGCTGAGCGAACTTTTCAGGGAGTTCCCCGCCACAGAGGATCGCTTGCAGCTGCCGCCGCCGCGGACCGAACTCTCGGTTGAAGGGATCGGCGTCGTTCCGCCAGGCGAGCGCCGTTTTGTTGTACAGGACATTACGTTTTCGCTGAGCGCCGGCTCCGCGCTCGGTGTCATCGGTCCGAGTGCATCGGGCAAATCGTCACTGGCGCGGGCGCTCGTCGGCGTCTGGCCGGCAGCGCGCGGCAAAATCCGCCTGGACGGCGCCGCCATCGAACAGTGGCCGGCTGAGGCACTGGGGGGGCACATCGGGTATCTGCCGCAAGATGTCGAACTTTTCGCAGGTACCATTGCTCAAAACATTGCCCGCTTTGATCCTTCTCCGGATCCGGCAACCATTATCGCGGCGGCCAAGACCGCGGGCATGCACGAAATGATCCTGCGCTTGCCTCGCGGATATCAGACCGAGATCGGCGAGGGCGGCGCATCGCTTTCAGCAGGACAGCGGCAGCGCATCGGACTGGCCCGCGCGCTTTATGGTGATCCTTTCCTCGTTGTTTTGGATGAACCGAACTCGAATCTGGACGCTGGAGGCGAGCAGGCTTTGACCCAGGCGATCCTTGCAGTCAAACAGCGGCACGGCGTGGTTGTCGTCATCGCCCATCGTCCAAGCGCCCTGGCGGCAGTGGACCTTTTACTTGTTCTCGACTCCGGCCGTCAGCACGCATTTGGGGCGAGGGATCTGGTCGTCGGGGGCACGACGCGGAGTGCCTCCGTGGGAACGCTTCAAGCAGTTGCCCCGGAGGAAAAGGCATCAGGATGACGTTATTTCATGATCGATCGTTCTTTGGCGCGCGTAACGGCGTGAGGGGGATGATTCCGCATATTCGTGCCGGAGCGAGCCATCTGGCCGGCGTCAAGGGCAAAATCGGCGGGCTGCTGTTCGTTCGGGCTAACCTCCCTACCGATGTGCGATCGCAGCCGACGCAGAACGACTTATCCCTTCGCCGGTATATGCTTCTTGGCGCCGCAACCGTGGCGCTGCTTGTCGGCGGCCTTGGTGCATGGGCCGCAACGACGGAATTGTCAGGCGCCGTCATCGCTACCGGCCATATCGCAGTGGAATCCAACGTCAAGGCGGTTCAGCATCCAAGTGGCGGCGTTGTGGGTGAGATCAACGTGCGCAACGGCGATGAAGTCAGAGCAGGCGATATTTTGCTCCGTCTCGACGACACGCTTACACGCGCCAATCTCGCCGTCATAACCAATACCCTGGACGAACTCTCGGCGCGGGAGGCACGCCTCACAGCGGAGCGTGAGGGTGCCGAGGCGATAGCCTTTTCCGAGGATCTCACCAGCCGCTCCTCTGTTGGACATGTGGCGCGTGTGATCGGCGGGGAGCAGAAACTTTTCGCTTTGCGCCGGGGAGCTTACCGTGCCCAAATCGAGCAACGCAGGCAACGGGTGAGCCAGCTCAAGGAGGAGATAGCGGGCCTCGAGGCACAAAGGGCGGCCAAGGAGCACGAGATTGCGTTGGTCCGCGACGAGATCAAGGGCGTCAGGGGCCTTTGGGAAAAGAAACTCGTCCAGCGGTCGCGACTCCTGGACCTGGAGCGGGGCGAGGCTCAGATCGAGGGAGGGCGCGGCCAACTCGTCGCTGCGATAGCCGAAGCGAACGGCAGAATCAGCGAAACAGAAATGGCCATCATCCAGATCCAGCAGGATTGGCGCAGCGAGGTCGCGAAAGAATTACGCGAAACGGAGGCTCGAACCACAGAATTGGCAGAGCGAAAGATCGCCGCGGAGGAATTGCTTAGACAGACCGATATTCGTTCACCCCAGAACGGACGGGTGCATCAGCTTGCGATCCATACGGTCGGCGGCGTCGTCACGACCGGCGAGCCAATTATGATGATTGTCCCGACCGCTGACGAATTGACTGTGGACGCACGCATCGCGCCTCAAGACATCGATCAGGTCCAGCCCGGCCAGCTTGTCCATCTGCGGCTGTCGGCGTTCAGCCAGCAGGTCACGCCGGAACTCGAAGGACATGTAGCAACGGTTTCTCCCGACCTCGTCGAAGACGAGCGGAACGGACTATCCTACTACAGCGTGCGGATCAGGCTTGACGAAGGCAAGCTTGGCTCGTTGGATCCGGAAAGCCTCAAGCCGGGCATGCCGGTGGAGGCGTTCATGCGCACGACCGATCGCACCGTCATCTCGTTTCTGATGAAGCCATTGACCGACCAGATCAGCCGCGCATTCCGCGAATAGTCGCGCAGCTGGGCTATCGCCGTGCCGTGGCCAAAGGCTCCGGGGAACGCAGCGCCGCCCGTGCCGCGATTTTCAACTGTGCGATGTTGCGGTTCAAATTATCCAATCCAGGCCTGAAAGGCATGGAACTGCAGGATGCCCTCCAGCTTCTTGTCGTCGGCCTCGTATTGGTGCCCTTTGCCAGCACACATCGGTCGACGGGCTTTGCGCCCTGACTGGCTAGTCAGCCAATTCCGCTCCGGCGTGGGGTTTTAATCCATGGCATCATCAGACAAACGCCCTATATAATCGCAAGGTTCTGTTTCGTAAGGGAATGGATGGATGTCGCCGCTTCGCCTTTCGACGATCTTGATGTCGGCAACCCTGGCAACAGCGATGCTGTCGGGCGCGGCTGTCTCCGCGCAGAACGTCGCTCCCGCCAATCGCAAAACCGTGGTCCTGCAAGGCGAATTGCAGATGCTGGAGAACAGGCTGCGACGGCAGCAATTTCAGCAGCAGCAACAGCAGTTCCGTGCCCAGGATCGCGTGGTCGTGCCGCAACGGCCAGATGTGCCGCAGATGGCGCCTACTTGCCAGTTGCGGCGATCGGGCAGCCGCTTCATCAGCGTCTGCCGCTGATGGCCCGGCGTTTTCATTTATTTAGCTGATATGCTTGAACGCCGCTCTACTTAAAGTAGCATCAAAGGCGGTTTTGATTTCGCAACGTGCCTTTGCGCTTGGGCACTGCCCTGATTGGATCGTCGGCAATGGCAGCCACCAAGAAGAAGGTCGTGCGCAAGGCGAGGAAGGGCGAGCGGATCCGCCAGGTCGCGGCAATTCCCTTTCGGCTGGGCAGGCATGGCGGCGTCGAGGTGATGCTGGTCACCTCGATATCGACAAGGCGCTTTATCGTGCCCAAGGGCTGGCCGATGAAGGGCAAGAGTGGGCGCAAGGCAGCCACCATCGAAGCGCGGGAGGAAGCCGGCGTCCTCGGCAAGACGCTGAAGCAGCCGGCCGGCACCTATTCCTACTGGAAGCGGCTGACGAACCGCTTCGTCCGCGTCGACGTCACCGTCTACCTGCTGGCGGTGACGGAGGAACTGGCCAACTGGCAGGAAGCCAAAAGGCGGCAGCGGGCATGGCTGGCGCCGGAAGACGCAGCCGTGCTTATCGACGAGCCCGAACTTTCAACGCTGCTGAAGAACTTGAAAATTCCCCAGCCAGCGCCCGCTGGCGAACTTGAACCAAGGTCTCATTTGGCGTCGTCCTCTCCCTGAGGGAAAGACCGGACCGGCGTGCCGGTATAGGCCCACAACCATTCGCGCGGCAGTGGTCCTTTGTTGCGGTCGCTCTGTTGCGACTGTTCCCACGCATGCGCCAAGATGCCGACCGAGCGCGACAGCACGAAAAGGCCACGTGTCAGCGGCGGCGGAAAGCCGAGCTCGCCATAGATGACGGCGGTGGCGCCGTCGATGTTGAGCGGGATCTTCTTGCCCTTGCGCCGCGCGACCTCGGCCTCAACAGCCTCGGCGATGTCGGCGAAACGTCCGCTGACGACGCCGCGCGCGGCAAAATCGCGGGTCAGCTCGATGAGACGCGGCGCCCGCGGATCGACCGGGTGGAAGCGATGGCCGAGCCCCGGCACATAGGATTTTTCCTCGGCGAAGAAGCGATCGAGCCGCGACGCGACGGCATCGGCAAGCGTCACGCCTGCGTCCAGTGCCGCGGCGATGTCGCCGTAGAAGGCAAGCGCCTGCTCGCCGGCGCCGCCATGCACGTCGCCAAGCACATTGATGGCTGAAGCCATGGCGCTGTTGATGCCGACGCCGCAGGTGGCCGCCATGCGGGCAATGGCGATCGACGGCGCCTGCGGCCCGTGGTCGACGGCCGCCCCCAGCGCGATACCGAGCAGCGCCGCCTGCTCCTCGCCAGGCAGTTCGCCGCGCAGCATCAGCCAGATCATCGCCGGAAAGCTGACGCGGCCGATCAGGTCCTGGATCTCATAGCCACGCAGCCGGATCACGCCAGGGCGCATTTCGATGATATCGGTCTGCCACCATTCCTCACCGCGCTCGCGGCCGGTTTTTTTCTCAACGTTGCTCATGTTCTCGCGTCGCTCATGCCTGCGCCCTTTTCTTGACGCGCGGCGGCAGACTGGCAAACACCTCGTCCATATGCTCGCCCAGCGCCGGCGGCGGCTTGGTCGGCAACGGTGCTGCACCATCGACCATGAACCCGCCGCGCACGACGGTCAGCGGTCGGTCGATGTTCGGCATGCTATCGAAACGGGTGGTCATGTCGCGCTCGATCACTTGCTGCTCGGCCAGCACCTGCGGGATCGTCAGCACCCTGCCCGCCGGCACGCCTGCGCGATTGAGCGTCTCCTCCCAGGCCGCGGCCGAGCTGTTCGCCAGGGCATCCTCGATCAGCGCCTTCAAGGCGATGCGGTTGCGCTTGCGCGTCTCGCGCTCGGCAAAGCGCGGGTCCGACGCCAGCTCCGGCAGCCCGACCAGCCGGCAGAGCGTGACGAACTGCTCCTGCTTGTTGGCGGCGATGTTGAGCAGACCGTCGCCGGTGCGAAACGTGCCGGAAGGTGCCGCCGTCATGTTCTCGTTGCCCATCGGCTGCGGCTCGACGCCTGCCGTCAGATAGTTGGAAACCGGCCAGCCCAGCGCGGAAAGCGTGCATTCGAGCATCGACACGTCGAGGAAAGCGCCCTCGCCTGTCGTCTTCTGCTTCACAAGTGCCGCCGTGATGGCGAACGCCCCGACCAGCCCACCCAGCGTGTCGGCGACGGGGTATCCGACACGCAGCGGCGCGGTCTGCGCTGTGCCGGTGATGCTCATGATGCCCGAAAGACCCTGGATGATCTGGTCGTAGGCCGGATTGTCGCGCATCGGCCCGGTCTGGCCGAAGCCCGAAATCGCGCAATAGACAAGACTGGGGCGGACCTCTTTCAGCCTGGCATAGCCGAGCCCCAGCCGATCCATCACGCCGGGGCGGAAATTCTCGACCAGCGCGTCGGCGGAGGCGACCAGATCGAGGAAGCGTTCGCGATCGGCCTCTTTCTTGAGATCGAGCACCACCGATCGTTTGCCGGCGTTCTGCGCCAGGAACGAAGCGCCCATGCCGGTGCTGTTGAGTTCCGGCGAGCCGCCGAGCTGGCGCGCCAGATCGCCGCCTTGCGGCGCCTCGACCTTGATCACATCGGCCCCGAGCAGCGCCAGCTGATAGGCACAGTAGGGGCCAGCCAGAACATTGGTCAGGTCGAGGACGCGGATGCCGGACAGCAGATCGGTCATGATGTCACAAACAGGTCAGGCATCGCCCGGCACGTGTTCCGGTCCACGCATGCGGCGGCGTTCGATGTAAGCGTAGACATGCGGCCCGATCAGCCCGATGAACGCCAGCGTCAGCAGTGTCAGCGACAGCGGATGTTTGTAGAACACCGACCAGTCGCCGTTCGAGATGGTCATCGCGCGGCGGAACTGCGTTTCGGCGAGCGGCCAGAGGATCATGCCGATGATGACCGGCGCCGTTGGAAAATCGAAGCGCCGCATCAGGAACCCGGCCCCGCCGAGCAGATAGAGGATCACGAGGTCGGTCGGCGATTGAGAAATACCGTAGGTGCCGACCGTGGCGAACACCAGGATGCCGGCATAGAGCTGCGGCGGCGGGATTTTCAGCAGCCGCACCCACAACCCGATCAGCGGCAGGTTGAGGATGACGAGAATGATGTTGGCGATGAACAGGCTGGCGATCAGCCCCCAGACCAGATTGGCCTGCGTCATGAACAGCATCGGCCCGGGATTGATGCCATAGCTTTGGAAGGCCGACAGCATGATCGCGGCCGTCGCCGAGGTCGGCAACCCAAGCGTCAGCATCGGCACCAGCACGCCGGCGGCCGATGCGTTGTTGGCGGCTTCCGGCCCGGCAACGCCTTCGATGGCGCCGACTGTGCCGAACTCCTCCTTGTGTTTGGAGAGCTTTTTCTCGATTGCATAGGACAGAAAGGTCGGGATTTCGGCGCCGCCGGCCGGCAGCGCGCCGATCGGGAAGCCGAGCAGGGCGCCGCGCAGCCAAGCCTTCCACGAGCGTGCCCATTCGGCCGCCGTCATATAGAGCGAGCCCTTCAGCGGCACGATCTCGTCCTTGCCGGCATAGCGGCGCGAGGCCATGTAGAACGTCTCGCCGACCGCAAAGAGGCCGACGGCGACGACGATCACGTCGACGCCATCGAGCAATTGGCTCATGCCGAAGGTGAAGCGCGGTTGCCCGGTCTGCAGGTCGACGCCGATCATGCCGATGACGAAGCCGATGAACAGGCTGGTCAGGCCACGAACCGACGACGAGCCGAGCACCGCCGAAACCGTGATGAAGGCCAGCACCATCAGCGAGAAATATTCGGCCGGGCCGAAAGACAGGGCGAATTTGACGACGACCGGGGCCAGGAAGGCGACGCCCAGCGTGCCGAGTGTACCGGCGACGAAGGAGCCGATCGCCGAAGTGGCAAGTGCCGCGCCGCCGCGGCCGGAACGGGCCATCCTGTTGCCTTCCAGCGCAGTGACGATGGTCGCGCTTTCACCCGGCGTGTTGAGCAGGATCGATGTCGTCGAACCGCCATACATGGCGCCGTAATAGATGCCGGCAAACAGGATGAAGGACGCTTCCGGCGCCACCTGGTAGGTGATCGGCAAAAGCAGCGCGATGGTCAGTGCCGGTCCGAGGCCGGGCAGCACACCGATCGCTGTCCCCAGTGTCGTACCGAGCAGGCACCACATGAGATTGACCGGCGTGAAAGCGACCGAAAATCCGTGCGCGAGATGGCCAAGCGTTTCCATGGCTTCAGCCTCTCAACATACGGATAATCGAATCGAGACCCGTGTTCAGCTGGTTCTCGATGAAGCCGGCGCCGATGTTGACGCCGAGCGCCCTGGCGAAGCCGAAATAGGCGGCAAGCGCCAGGATCAGGCCGAGCAGCACGTCACGGAGCGGATGTCTGCTGCCGAATCCGTGGCAGATGAGAACGAACATGATCACCGAGGCTGCGGTGAAGCCAAGCGGCTGGATCAGAACAAGATTCGCGACCAGTCCGACGGCGACGATGCCCATCGCCTTCCAGTCGGTCGGGGTTTCCTTTTCTTCTTCCGGCTGCCAGCCGCCCCGCAGTGCGGCGACGATCAGCAGCAGGGAAAGGATCGTCATGCCGACCATGGTGATGTAGGGGAAGACGGTCGGGCCGACCTTGGAGTAGAGCGGCGACACCGGAATCGACAGAGTCTGCCAGGCCACTGCGCCGGCGCAGGCAAGAAGCCCGATGCCGATCAGCAATTCGGGCACGGCAAGGCGCGGCCGCGCCGCCTGCTGGTCGCTGGTGCTCATGATCATCCTCCCTGGATAGCCGGTCTCCCACGGCCGACCTCATCGCAGTTTCACTCGCGCCGGATCGTATGTCCATGCGGCTGGCGAACATCGGAAAGGGGCAGTGCAGACCGCCCCTCTCCGGGGACATCAGGCAAGGCCGAGGTCCTTGAGGATGGCTGCGATCCTAGCCGTGTCTTCGGTGAGAAATTTCGCGTAGTCGTCGCCGGTGAGCAGGATCTGCGTCCAGTTGCGGTTTTTGCATTCGGTGGCCCAGGCTTCGCTTTTGGCCATCGTCTCGACCAGCGTGATCATCGCCGCCTTGTCGGCGTCGGAAACGCCCGGCGGTGCGAAGACGCCGCGCCAGTTGAACAGTTCAACATCGATGCCGGCTTCCTTCATCGTCGGTGCGTCGATGCCTTCCTGGCGCTTGTCCGCGGAAATGGCAAGCAGCCGAAGCGCGCCTGCCTTGACCTGTTCGGAGAACTCGCCGTAGCCGGAGATGCCGGCCGCGACCTGGTTGCCGAGAAGCGCCGACAATGCCTCGCCGCCGCCGGCGAACGGCACGTAGGAGAGGTTGGCTGCCGGAACACCGGCCGTCTTGGCGATAAGGCCGAACAATATGTGGTCCGAGCCGCCGGCCGAACCGCCAGCCACCGGCACTTTGGTCGGATCGGCCTTGAGGGCGGCGACGAAATCCGCTGCTGTCTTGAACGGCGAAGCCGCCGGCACCACCAGCGCCTCGAATTCGCCGGTGAGGCGGGCGATCGGCGTGACCTCGGTGAGATTATTGGCCGATTTGTTGGCGATGATGGCGCCAACCATGACCATGCCGGCAACCATCAGCGAATTGCCCTTGCCGTTCCACTGGCTGATGAATTGCGGCAGGCCGACTGTGCCGCCGGCGCCGCCGACATTGGTGATCTGCGAACCGGAGATCAGCCTCTCACTGCGCAGCACCTGGTCCATCGTGCGCGCCGTCTGGTCCCAGCCGCCGCCGGGCGCTGCCGGCACAAAGATCTGGATCTGCGGTGCGTCCTGCGCGAAAGCGGGCGAGAGATGCAACGCTGCGAAACCGGCGGCGCCGGCAGCGGCGGTGCTCGTTAAAAATCTGCGTCTGTTCAGCATGGGGTTCCTCCAATCACGACACCTCCTCCGGTGCCTGCCAGCAACGTAGCCTGAATTCAGACCCGCTCGACAAAAATTCATGCAGTCTTTGCATCGTTCTGTCAACCGGAATGGCATTCTGCTGGACAGAACTTTCCGGATGCGGCACAATTGTTCCGATCGGCCCTTCTGTCCAACTGGGAACGCAACGACGTGGTCAAGCGGACAACCGTAACACAATCCAAGCCTGCGTCGACCAACGGCGTTGCCGCGCTCGATCGTGCGATCGCCATCCTCGACGCTTTCGCTGCTGCCGAGCACTCGCTCAGCCTGGCCGAAATCGCGGCGCGCACCGGCCTCTACAAGAGCACGATCCTGAGGCTGGCGAACTCGTTGCTGCGCGGGCAATTGCTGGAGCGTCTCGACGACGGCCGCTACCGTGTCGGCCCTGCCACCTTTCGGCTGGGCGCCCTATACCAGCGTTCGGTGGTGGCGATCGACATCCTGCTGCCGATCATGCGCGATCTGGCCGAGCGAAGCTGGGAAAGCGTCGCTTTCTATGTCCGTTCGGGCGACGTGCGCACCTGTCTTTACCGCGTCGAGTCCAAGCATCCCATCCGCTACACCATCCGGGAAGGCGACGTGCTGCCCCTGCTGGCCGGCACAGGCGGCCGCGTGCTTGCGGCGTTTTCCGGTCAGCAGGGCGAACCATACGAGACGATCCGCAAAACCTACCATTGTTTGTCGGTCGGCGATCGCGACCCCGAGACGGCGGGCGTCTCGGCACCAGTGTTCGGGCCGGGGCACATCCTGCTCGGTGCGTTGACGCTGTCCGGCCCGAGCACGCGCGTCGACGCGGCCTTTCTGCAGCGCATGAAAAATCCGCTGATCGAGGCGGCCGCGCGCGCCACCCGCGCTTTCGGCGAAGACGCCTCGATGCTCGAACAGGCGGCCCTAAAGGCCGAAGCGGAAGGCCCGGTGCTGAAGCGGCAGGCCTAGAAAGCCTCGATTCGGCCCGATCAGAACCACCGGATGACAGGCCGCAACCCCCTAGGGCTGCCGTTCCAGCAGGATCGTCGCGTCGTCGTGATAGGTGGTCCGCAACACTTCGCTGTAGCCGCATTTGGCCGCGACGCTCAGCGAAGCGGAGTTTTCCGGATCGATGATGCAGACAGTCCTTGCACGCCCGAATGCCTCGTCGCCCCAGGCGAGAGCCCGTCCGACGACTTCGCTGGCGAACCCTTGGCCATGTGCGCTCGGGGCCAGCGCCCAACCGGCTTCAGGAACGCCTTCGATCGACGGCACCATGTCGCGCTTCAGATCGTGGAAACCGGCCTCGCCGATGAAACGGCCGGATGCCTTGTCCTCGATCGCCCAGAAGCCGTAGCCCAGCAGCGACCACAGGCCGGCATGACGCAGGAAGCGCATCCAGCTTTCCTCGCGCGTGCGCGGCTTGCCGCCGATGAAGCGGGTGACGTCCGGATCGGCCCACATGGCAACATAGGCATCGAAATCATCGAGCTGGTGTGGCCGCAAGATGGTTCGCTTCGTCTCGATGACCGGTGCACTGGCTGCTCCTGGATTTCCCATAACTCTGCCTCGCGGCGCATGATCGCCGAAAAACCGCCTCCGAAACGATCATGCGCAAATTCAAAGTGTTTCTTTGCCGGTGCCTCATGCATGTCGCCCAAATGTCCAACAAGAGCCAGGACAGGGCAGATCATCTTCCAGCGCGAGAAACGAGGTCGAGGCGCTTCGACCGCGGGAAACTGTGACCTGACAAGCGCGATTTCAGCCGCGCCACGGCATGTTCATGTAGACGCCGCCACGCTTCAATTCGTCCAGCATCTGGTCGAGCCGCTTGTGTCTTGTCTCGGGGCGTTTGGCACGAGCGATCCAGCCGAGATAGTCGTTCTTCTGATAATCCGGTCTGTCATCATAGGCCGCCATCAAACCCTGCTTTGTCAAAGCGGTTCGGATGTCGTCCGGCATTGGGTTCAAGGCGCGTTTCAGTCTGGACATGGTCAAAATTTAGGCTGTCAGGATTTGGCGTCAACGTAGTCGCGAACTCCAGCTCCGGCATGGCAATCTTGCCGAACGATGCTACCCTTCGCATGAATTGATTCACGTCCGCTGTGCCGTCCGACGGAGGGAAAAGGGCATGGATACCACCGATCTTCTGCTTGCCATCTTTCATCATCTGCTGGTGTTTTCACTGGCCGGCATCATCGGCGCCGAATTTGTCCTGATCCGCGGCGATCTGCCCGCCGCGACGCTTCGGCGGCTTGTCGGCATCGATCGCCATTATGGCATCATCGCCATGCTGATCATCGTTGTCGGCATCGGACGCGTCATCTACGGCCTGAAGGGTTGGGAATTCTACGTCTACAACTGGGCGTTCTGGGCAAAGATGGTGGCCTTCGTCACCGTCGGCCTGCTGTCGATCGTCCCGACGGTCCGCTTTGCGTCCTGGAGCAGGCAGGCCTCGGCCAGTCCCGGCTTTCAAGTGCCGGCGGCACAACTTGCATCCGTTCGAACTTATGTCCGCGCCGAAGCCTTGATCTTCCTGCTGATCCCGGTCTTTGCCGCGGCGATGGCGCGCGGCTACGGCTACTGAATTTCGCTTACCGGTTCGAGCGGCGCAATTTCGACCAGCGGCGCCGGAACATCATTCGTCTTCTCCTCGGCCTTGCAGATGTCGGCGATGACACAGATCGGGCAATCCGGTTTGCGCGCCTTGCAGACATAGCGGCCATGCAGGATCAGCCAGTGATGCGCATGGCGCATGTATTCGTCCGGAATGATCCTCAACAGCCCCTGCTCGACCTGTTCCGGCGTCTTGCCGGGCGCCAGCCGCAGCCGGTTGCCGATGCGAAAGATATGCGTGTCGACCGCCATGGTGTGCTGGCCGAAGGCCATGTTGAGCACGACATTGGCGGTCTTGCGCCCGACGCCCGGCAGCTTGACCAATTGATCGCGGTCGTCGGGCACCTCGCCACCATGATCGCGGATCAGCGCCTCCGACAGCGCGATGACGTTCTTGGCCTTGTTGCGCCAGAGCCCAACGGTGCGGATATAGTCGCCGACCTTGGTTTCGCCGAGAGCCAGCATCTTTTGCGGCGTGTCGGCGACCTTGAACAGCGCCCGCGTCGCCTTGTTGACCCCGACATCGGTCGCCTGTGCCGAAAGCACCACCGCCACCAGCAGCGTGAAGGCGTTGATGTGTTCGAGCTCGCCCTTCGGCTCGGGCCGCTGAACGGAAAAGCGTCGGAAAATCTCGTGCACTTCGGCCGGGCTGTAGCGCGAATCGGACCGCACCGGCCGGGCACGCGGTTTGGCGTTCGCACCGTCGCGTCGGCCGGGGAGCAGTTCATTTTTGGGTGTAGCGGAATTTTTGGACTTGGGGCTCGTCATCCCCTTCCTATAATATCCCGGCATGAGCGACACAAACGCCTCATATCAGGCCGACGAGCCATTCTTCCAGGCGTTGCTGATACCGCATCGCTCGCTGGGCAAAACCGGCTTTGCCATCCTGATGGGCGCTCTGCTGTTCGGCTCGTTGGTCACCGGAGCGTTTTTCCTGTCGCGCGGCGCCTGGCCGGTGTTCGGCTTCCTAGGTCTCGACGTCATCGCCGTCTACATCGCCTTTCGCGCCAATTATCGTGCCGCCCGCGCCCGTGAGGAAGTGTCGGTCTCGCGCACCAGCCTCGATATCCGCAAGACCGCGCCATCAGGCAAATCGGAAGCACATCGCTTCAATCCGTTTTGGGCGCGTTTTTCGGTCGCCCGCCACGCCGAAATCGGCATCACCAGGATGGCGGTGGAAGCACAAGGCCAGAATGTGCCGATCGGCGGCTTCCTCAATCCCGATGACCGCGAGAGCTTTGCGTCAGCCTTTTCGCGCGCCCTGGCGACCGCGAAAGCGCGCTGAATGTGAGCGAACCGCCTCGTTCGCGAACCGGTTCTGCGGTGCCTCATAAACCGGCAATCGGCCAAGAACGGTAATCGGCAGCGTCTACTTCTCCCTGCTGGAATGCACCTTTTTGCCAACCCTCGTCGGCTCCTTCCTCAAGCCAGATCTATCTGGATGCACATGACGAGAAGGCAAGTTTCGGGTGGTGATCGGAGCCGCGAAGGACGATATTCACGATCAAGGAGATGGCCCGATGAACGCACAGACAGCTATTCTGAAGAAAGACATCACACCCGAAGGCGGTGACTACGAAGTTGTTCGGCGCGCGATCGAGAAGATCAGCCTTGACTATCGTGACCAGCCGTCGCTCGAGATATTGGCGGAGGAAGTCGGCGAGACACCGACCGGGTTGCAGAAGCTCTTCACTCGCTGGGCCGGCCTGTCGCCCAAGGCGTTTCTGCAGGCGGTCACGCTCGACCATGCGCGCAAACTGCTCGATTCCGGCATGCCGCTGCTCGAGGCTTCTTTCGAGGTCGGCATGTCAGGCCCCGGCCGGTTGCACGACCTTTTCGTCACCCACGAGGCGATGTCGCCGGGCGACTACAAGACGCGCGGCGCCGGGCTGACGATCCGCTGCGGCTATCATATCTCGCCTTTCGGCATCGCCCTGATTATGGTCACAGATCGTGGGCTTGCCGGCCTCGCCTTCAGCGATGCCGGCGACGAGCGCGCAGCCTTTGCCGACATGTCCGGCCGCTGGCCGAACGCAAACTATGTCGAGGACATGGCCGCGACGGCGCCCTATGCGGCGCGCATCTTCGACCCGGCACTGTGGCGCGCCGACCAGCCGCTGCGCGTCGTCTTGATCGGCACCGACTTCCAGGTCCGCGTCTGGGAGGCCCTGCTGCGCATCCCGATGGGCAAGGCCTGCACCTATTCCTCGATCGCCGCCGGCATCGGCGCACCGAGCGCCAGCCGGGCGGTGGGTGCCGCGGTCGGCGCCAATCCGATGTCCTTCGTGGTGCCGTGCCACCGGGCTCTCGGCAAGTCCGGCGCGCTCACAGGCTACCACTGGGGCCTGACGCGCAAACGCGCCATCCTTGGCTGGGAAGCGGGACAGGTCGGATCCTGAAATCGCGCGCCAATTGTCGATGTCGGCACCGCCGACGCCTGGAGTTGCGCTGAGAAGCGCGTTCAAACCTGACGCGATTAGATCGCGCGGTCTGGCAAGCGGCGGCCTTACGGAGTAGCTTCCCGCAGTCAGCAGGGAGGCACCACTTGATAATCGTTGTCGGCTCGATCAACCTCGACCTTATCGCCAATGTCGACCGCTTGCCCGCACCGGGCGAGACGGTCCGTGGCTCCGGTTTCGCCACCGCACCCGGCGGCAAGGGCGCCAACCAGGCGCTGGCCGCCGCGCGTGCCGGCGCCAAGGTGCGCATGGTCGGCGCGGTCGGCAAGGACAATTTCGCCACCGAAGCGCTGGCGCTGTTGCGGGACGGCAAGATCGACCTGTCCGGTGTCGGTGAAACCTTCGCCTCGACCGGCACGGCCTTGATCATGGTCGCCGACGACGGCGAGAATGTCATTGCGGTGGTGCCGGGCGCCAATGATTCGGTCGTCACAGGCGACCTCTCCAAGGCTTTCATGAAGAAGGGCGATGTCGTGCTCCTGCAGCAGGAGATCCCGCTGCAGACTGTCGATGCAGCACTGGACGCAGCACGGGCGGCAGGCGCGGTTACCGTGCTCAACACGGCACCGTTCCGCGCAGAGGCGGCCGCCTTCCTCGGCAAGGCCGATTATGTCGTCGCCAACGAAACCGAATTCGACCTCTATGGCGAGGCGCTGTCGCTGAGCGGCCGCGATCGCCCGGCGCGGATGCGCGATTTCGCGGGGACGACCGGTCGCACAATAGTCGTCACGCTCGGCGGTGACGGCGTTCTGGCCGCCACGCCAGCCGATCTCCTGATGGTTCCGGCGTTTAACATCACTCCGGTCGATACGGTCGGCGCTGGCGACACGTTCTGCGGCTATTTCGCCGCCGGGCTGTCATCGGGCCTGCCGCTCGACCAGGCGCTCGCCCGTGCTGCAGCCGCTGGTTCGCTCGCTTGCCTGAAGCCCGGCGCCCAGCCGGCGATCCCACTAGCGAAGGACGTCGAGGCGGCGCTCCAAAACACGCCAGCCAGGTGAGAGCCATGCGTCCGGCCACAAAACACGCCGTGCCGCCTGCCGGCAATATCTGCCGCCTGTCCGCCGTGGATCTTGCCGAGGCGATCGGGCGCAGGCGGTTGTCGGTGCGCGAGGTGGCGACGGCATTCCTCGACCGGATCGACGCGGTAAACCCGCTGGTCAACGCCATCGTCTCGCTGCGCGACCGTGCCGACATCTTGCGCGAGGCCGACAGGGCAGACGCCCATCTGGCGCATGCTGGGCATGCCGGACCGCTGTTCGGTCTGCCGATCGCCATCAAGGATCTCGCGCAGACCAAGGGCCTCAGGACCAGCTTCGGCTCGCCGATCTTCGCCGATTTCGTGCCGCAGGAAGACGATTTCTTCGTCGAGCGCATCCGCAAGGCCGGCGCCATCATCATCGGCAAGACCAACGTTCCCGAATTCGGCCTGGGCTCCAACACCTACAACACGGTGTTCGGTTCGACACTCAATGCTTTCGACCCGGCCTTGACCGCCGGCGGTTCGAGCGGCGGCGCGGCGGTCGCACTGGCGCTCGACATGGTGCCTGTCGCCGATGGCAGCGACTTTGGCGGCTCGCTGCGCAGCCCGGCCGCCTACAACAACGTCTATGGCTTCCGTCCGTCGCAGGGACTTGTCCCGGCCGGCCCCGAGCTTGACGTCTTCCACGCCCAGATGGGCGTCGAAGGGCCGATGGGCCGCAACGTTCGCGACATGGCGTTGCTGCTCGACGAGCAGGCTGGCTACGACCCTCGCGCGCCGCTCTCGCATCACAAACAGGGCTGCTTCCTGCAGGGACTGCAAACGCCGACGGCCGGCGGCCGCATCGCCTGGCTCGGCGATCTCGGTGGTCATCTGCCGGTCGAACCCGGCATCCTTAGTCTTTGCGAGGCCGCTCTCGGCCGGATCGCCGCGGCATCCTTTCAGACCGAAGCGCTGGTGCCGGATTTCGATTTCGAAGCGCTGTGGCAGGCCTTCGTGACGCTGCGCCAGGCGAGCAGCGGTTGTGCGCTCAAGGCGCATTACGACGATCCCTTGAAACGCGCTCTTCTGAAGCCGGAGGCCGTGTGGGAGGTGGAACAGGCGCTGCAACTCACGGCGCCGCAGATCCACGCCGCCACGGTGAGGCGCTCGTCCTGGCATCGAACGTTGCTGTCACTCTTCGACCGCTTCGACCTGATCGCGCTGCCAACCGCCCAGGTTTTTCCCTTCGATGTGCTCACCCACTGGCCGACCCAAGTGGCCGGGCGTGCCATGGACAGCTATCACCGCTGGATGCAGGTGTCAGCGCTCGCCACGCTGGGCGGCTGCCCGGCGGTCAGTGTACCGGCCGGCTTCGATGGCAGCGGCAGGCCGATGGGCATGCAATTGATCGGGCGGCCGCGCGGTGACATGGCCGTGCTGAGAGCGGCGGCAGCCTACGAGACGACGCTGCCGTGGCTGGCTGGAGCCTAAAATAATCCAGGTCAAGGTTGCCGGCGACATCTCCTGCCGGCTTGCAGCCGCGTTACTGTCATGCATTGATCGCGGTCAGCCGTGTCGCAAAGCCGCATACTGTTGAGGAAACCATGTCGCTGGAACTCTATGCCACCTATCTCGTCGCCTGCCTTGTCATCATCCTGGTACCCGGACCGACGGTCACGCTGATCATCGCCAACAGCATCCGCCATGGCTCTCGCGCCGGCCTCGCCAACGTCGCTGGCACACAGGCCGGACTGGCGATCATGATCGCCATTGTCGGCATCGGATTGACCTCGCTGATCGCGGGAATGGGCCATTGGTTGGAATGGGTCAGGCTGATCGGTGCCGCGTATCTGATCTGGATGGGTGTGCAGATGTTCCGCTCCAAGGGCAAGCTGAACGCCGACGGATCGGTAAAGACACCGCGCGGCGGCTTCTTCCTGCAGGGCCTGCTGGTGGCGATCAGCAATCCCAAGACGCTGGTGTTCTTCGGCGCCTTCTTTCCGCAGTTCATCGCCCCTGACGGCAACTATGGGTTGCAGATCGGCGTCATGGGTCTCACCGCCATGATCTTTGCCGCCGTATCGGATTCGACCTACGCGCTGGCCGCCGGCCGCGCCGGACGCCTGCTTTCGGCCGGCCGCGTCAAGCTGCTGTCGCGGATAAGCGGCAGCTTTCTGGTCGGCGGCGGGCTGTGGCTGGCGTTTTCAAAGGCGAAGTGAGCGGCACTCTTTTCCTTCTCCCCTCGTGGGAGAAGGTAGCCGCCCACGGGTCTTGCCTCCGGCAAGCCCGAGGACAGGCTCCGCGGCCGGATGAGGGGTGTTCCAGCTTGGCACCAACAGCGCTCCGGCCAACACCCTCAACCGTCTCGGCGCTGCACGCCGATCCCCCGCCCGGGGCGAGTCACGGGCCTCGCCCGCCCTTCGGGCCACAAGGCCCCACAAGGGGAGAAGGAAGCGGCCCTAAAGCCGGCCCAGCCTTTCCAGCAGCAGCGCGAACAACGCATCGTGGTCGATGTCGCGCATCACCATGGCGTTGCTCGGCCGTTTGGTCACGCCCCACCAGTCGATCACGGTCATGCCCATGGTGAGTTCCGAGGCGGTTTCCACAGCGACGTTGCAGTTGCGGCCCCTGAACAGCTCGGGTTTCAATAGATAGGCGATGACGCAAGGGTCATGCAGCGGACCGCCGTCGGTGCCGTATTTCTCTTCGTCGAATCGTTCGAAGAATTCCAGCATCTCCGCCGTGGCCGTGCCGACCCTGGTGCCGAGCTTGCGGTAGGCTTGGGTGCGCTTGGCCGTGGTCAGCGCCTTGTGGGTGACGTCGAGCGGCATCATGACGATCGGAATGCCGGATTTGAATACGACATCGGCGGCATGCGGGTCGACATAGATGTTGAATTCGGAGGTCGGGGTGACGTTGCCGCCTTCGAAGAAGCCGCCGCCCATCAGCACGATTTCCTTGATGCGCGGCGCAATGTTCGGCTCGCGGATCAGCGCCAGCGCTATGTTGGTGAGCGGGCCGAGTGCGCACAGGGTGATCGTGCCGCTCTCTTCCTTCATCAGCGTCTCGACGATGAAATCGACTGCGTACTGGGCCTGCAGCTCCATGGTTGGTTCGGGCAATTGCGGTCCGTTGAGCCCGGTCTCGCCGTGCACCTCCTCGGCGGTTACCAGTTCGCGCGCCAGCGGCCGGATGGCGCCGGCATAGACCTTGATGTCAGGCCGGCCGGCCAGCTCGCAGATCTTGCGTGCATTCTTTTCGGTGAGTCTCAGCGGCACGTTGCCGGCGACGGCGGTCATGCCGACGATCTCCAGCTCGGCGCTGCCGAGCGCCAGCAATATGGCGACGGCATCATCCTGGCCGGGATCCGTGTCGATGATGATCTTGCGAGATTGGGGCATTTCAATTCCTTGTTTAGGGAGTCTTTTTGGGCGGGGCTTTTGACGGCTTGAACTCGACCGCCGGGCGGACCATATCAAGACCATCGGGAAAAATGCCATCCGGGTTTTTCCGCTTTATGTCGCTCTTGAGAGGACAGTGTAACATGAGTCGAATGACGCCTTTTTCCAGCCCGCTTCTCCTGGGTTTCGACGCCATGGAAAAGACCCTGGAGCGTCTGGCGAAGTCAGGTGACAGCTACCCTCCCTACAACATCGAGCGCCTCAGCGGTGCCGACGGCAAGGCCGAAAGGCTGCGTATCACACTCGCTGTCGCCGGTTTCGCCGAAAACGATCTCGATGTGACCACGGAGGAGAACCAGTTGGTCGTGCGCGGCCGTCAGAACGATGACACCGAGCGCGAATTTCTGCACCGCGGCATTGCCGCGCGCCAGTTCCAGCGCTGTTTCGTGCTGGCCGACGGCATGCGGGTGATCGCGGCTGAGCTGAAGAACGGTCTTTTGTCGATCGATCTCGATCGGCCCGAGTCCGAACGGCTGGTACGGAAAATAAACATATCGGTGAAAGACTGATTTTTACCGATTGCTCTCATGCGAGGCGGCCTTGAACGGGGTCCTCGCAGCACGGAGGCTTAAATGACCAGAACTGACGAAAATCTTATCATGACCAGCGGCGAGTTCGCCCATCTCGGCGAAGGCTCGGTCGCCTATCTCAGGAAAATCTCGAGCGACGATCTGCGCGGCCGTTTCCCGGGCCTCGGCGAAATCGCGCCCGGGCTGGAACTGTGGGCCCTGTTTGCCGCCAACGGCCAGCCGATCCTGCTTTCCGACGCTCGCGAGCGGGCGCTGGCCGGCGCCCTGGAAAACGACCTGACCCCCGTCGCGATCCACTAAGTCGCGATCCACTAACAAGACGGCGCAGCGATCTGGTTAGAACGGACAGGGCCGCTCGCGGCGGCCCTTTAACCGAACTGATCGAAAAAACTCAGGCCGCGTGCGAGGCTTGTGTATCCGATAAAAGCGCATGGATCGCGGCGGCGTCGCGGGTGCCCCTGATCTTGGCCACCGTGTCGGCGTCGCGCAGCACCCGCGCAATGCGCGACAGCGCCTTGAGATGGTCGGCGCCGGCGCCTTCGGGCGCCAAAAGCAGGAACACCAGATCGACCGGCTGGTCGTCCAGCGCCTCGAAATCGACCGGCGTCTCCAGCCGGGCGAAAACCCCGGCGATCCGCTTCACCCCGGCCAGCTTGCCATGCGGAATGGCAATGCCGTTGCCGACACCGGTCGAGCCCAGCCGTTCACGCTGCAGGATGGTGTCGAACACCTCCCGTTCCGGAATGCCGGCAATCGCCGCCGCCCTTTCGGACAGCATTTGCAGCAGTTGCTTCTTGGAGTTCGCCTTCAACGCCGGCAAGATTGCCGGAACGTTGATAAGATCGCTCAGGTCCATACTTGAAATCCCTTGTTCGCCTGCCGTCGCCAGCCCTCACTCTCGCGTGCGGCTGGTGCCTTATCCCAGTGCGGCCTTGGCCGTCAGCCCAGTGCGGCCTTGGCCGTTAGCCCTGCGCGACCTTGGTCGTAGACGGGTCGATCCAGCCGATGTTTCCGTCCGGCCGACGATAGACGATATTGAGATGCTCGTTTCCGGCGTTGCGGAAGACGAGGACCGGGCTGTCCTTGGTGTCGAGTTCGATCACGGCTGACGCCACCGACATGGTCCGCAGCGTCATGGTTGATTCGGCGACGATGGCTGGCGCGAAATTCTCCGGCATTTCCTCGTCATCGTCGGCAAGCGGCGCCATCACCGTATAGGCGACGTCGGTGGGTTCGCCATTGGCGTTGCCTGAATTATGCGACTTCAGCCGACGCTTGTAGCGGCGAAGGCGGGTCTCGAGGCGATCCGCCGCCGCCTCGAAAGCGAGCGTCGGGTCCTGCGCTTCACCGGTCGCCTGCAGCGAAGCGCCGGAATCCAGCCGGATCATGCAATCGGCCGTGTAGCGCGATCCCGATTTGACGACTACAATTTGCCCAGAAAAGCCCCGATCGAAATATTTCCCGATCACCTCTCCGACACGGTCGTTGATGCGCGTACGGAACGCATCGCCGATATCCATGTGTTTTCCTGATATGCGCAGCGTCATCTGAATACTGACCTTCCTTGCTCAGGCTTCAAACTGTCCCGAGTTTATACCCGTGGTCTGAGCGCACAAGCTTTGCGGCGTCACTTGCGCCGATTTTAAATCCGAACTTTTCCGATTGATCACAAGCCGCCTTCTTGACCGTCCCGTGGCCAACGTCGTGACGGACCATCCGCATGCGGGCAGTAGCCCGTCCCATGCGGGCGGGCTTCTAGCCACTTCATTGCGGCTTGTCAATGAAGTGCGAAAGCTGTCGAAAATTCAGTCAGAGATCAGCGTCCGGCGCTGGCCAAAGCGCGTTTTTCACGCCGCCGCTGCACCGACGAGGGAATATTCATGCCCTCCCGATACTTGGCGACCGTGCGCCTGGCGATATCGACGCCGCTTTCCCGCAACATATCCACAATCGCGTCGTCGGAAAGCACGTCGGTAGGTTTCTCCTCGTCGATCAACTGCTTGATGCGGTCGCGCACCGCTTCAGACGAATGCGCGTCACCGCCACCCGACGAAGCGATCGAGGCGGTGAAGAAATAGCGCAGTTCGAACACGCCGCGCGGCGTCAGCATGTATTTGTTGGCGGTGACCCGGCTGACGGTCGATTCGTGCATGCCGATGGCGTCGGCCACCGTGCGCAGGTTGAGCGGCCTCAGGTGACGCACGCCATGGACGAGGAAGGCGTCCTGCTGGCGCACGATTTCTGAGGCAACCTTGAGGATAGTCTTCGCCCGCTGATCGAGGCTGCGCGTCAGCCAATTGGCGTTTTGCAGGCACTCCGCCAGGAAGTCCTTTTCCGTCTGATTTTTCGCATGCGGCGAAACCCGAGCGAAATAGATATGGTCGACCAGCACGCGCGGCAGCGTTTCGGGGTTGAGTTCGATCACCCAGCTCCCGTCATTGGCCGCACGCACTTCGACATCGGCGATGATCGCGTCGCTGGCGCCGCCCGAAAACGCCATCCCCGGGCGCGGATCGAGCGCACGTATCTCGGCCAGCATGTCGAGCAGATCCTCCTCATCGACCCCACAAATCCGTTTCAGGGTCTGGAAATCGCGCCGGGCCAGGAGTTCGAGATTGGCAATCAAAGCCTTCATCGCAGGGTCGAGACGGTCGCGGACGGCAAGCTGCAGCGACAGGCATTCGGCAAGGTCGCGGGCAAAGAGGCCGGTGGGCTCGAATGTCTGGCAGACCGCGAGCGCATTTGCCACCGCCGCTCTGTCGGTGCCGAGACGGGTGGCGATCTCAGCCATGTCGGCGCGCATGTAGCCGGCCTCGTCGAGGCCATCGGCCAGTTCGCTGGCGATCAGGCGTGCTGCCGGGTCGGCGAAGGCAAGCGCGACCTGCTCGGCGACATGCTCGCGCAGCGTGATGGCTCCGGCCGCCATGTCTCCGACGTCAAAACCGTCGGAAGAGGATGCGGAACCGTTGCCGGATGCCGATTTCCACTGGGCCGTCAGGTCGGGACCGAGCCGCTCGCTGGTACCGGGGTCGTCTGGAAACAGGTTTTCCAGCGAAGTATCGAGCTTTTCCGAGATCGCCTCGGCGCTCCACGCCGTTTCCTTCTCGAACCAGTCGCCGGCGGTGGCCGTTTCCGGTGCGGCATCGATCTTCTGCGCCTGGTCGCTGACGGCATCGTCTTGCGGCTCGGCGCGCTCGAGCAAAGGATTGCGCTCGATCTCGTCGTCGATGAAGCGTTCCAGCTCGATGTGGGTGAACTGCAGCAGCCGTATCGACTGCATGAGTTGCGGCGTCATCACCAGCGACTGGGACTGTCGTAGCTGTAGTTTTGCCGCCAACGCCATGGTTCGGTTTCAAACGCCCTGTCTACGCATCCGGACTGCCGGAAGGAGTTCGGCATAGAAACTGGCCCGGCTTTTGCTTGTCAAGGCGACGGCGATCAAAACTCGCCTGTCCGTGCGTATTCCGACGAGAAATCGAAGAAAAAGCTCTGTCTCGCGTCAAAAACCGCGTCTGGACAGAAATTTTCACGCTTAATGCATGTCATGCATGTCGCACAAAAGTGTGCAGCGGTTTTGCGATGACGACATGCCAAACAACAACCTAAAGCGCGTCGCGTGAGGTCAAACGCGATGCGCTTTAGAGTGTAAACCCCTCACCGAGATAAAGCCGCCGCACATCCGGGTTTGCGACCACTTCGTCGGCCCGGCCATGGGTCAACACCTGGCCGGCATGGATGATGTAGGCGCGGTCGATCAGGCCGAGCGTCTCGCGGACATTGTGATCGGTGATGAGCACGCCGATGCCGCGCGCCGTCAGATGGCGCACGAGTTGCTGGATGTCGGCGACGGCGATCGGATCGATGCCGGCGAAAGGCTCGTCGAGCAGCATGTATGCGGGGCGGGTCGCCAGGGCGCGCGCGATTTCAAGGCGCCGCCGCTCGCCGCCGGAAAGCGACAGCGACGGGGCCTTGCGCAGATGGCTGATGTGAAACTCCTCGAGCAGTTCGTCGAGAATACGTTCGCGTTCCTTGCGGCTCTTCTCGACCACTTCGAGCACGGCACGGATGTTTTGCTCGACGCTCAAGCCGCGAAAGATCGACGCCTCCTGCGGAAGGTAGCCGATGCCAAGGCGGGCGCGGCGGTACATAGGCATAGAGGTGACATCGAAGCCGTCGATTTCGATCGTGCCTTCGTCGACCGGCACCAGGCCGGTGACCATGTAGAAGCAGGTGGTCTTGCCGGCGCCGTTGGGACCGAGCAGCCCGACCGCCTCACCGGCGCGCACGCCGATCGTCACGCCGCTGACCACCTTGCGGCCCTTGTAGCTCTTGGTCAGCCCTTTGGCGATCAGGGTTCCCTTGAATTTTACCTGATCGAGGCTAATCGCGGCCGGTGCCGCAAGTTTGCTGGCGGCGCGTCCTGGAAGACGCGCCAACAGCGATGCTACGTCGACCATCAGGGGTTCGCCGCTCCCGACTTCGGCGGCGTGATCGACATCATGACGCGTCCACCGCCGCAGGGGTCGACCTGGGCCAGACCGCTCTTCATCTGCACGGTCAGCTTGCAGCCGACCAGTACATTGTCGCCTTGCGAGAGCACGACTTTGCTGCCTGAAAGCACCAGCACTTCCGTCTTCATGTCGAAGGTGCCGCTGTCGCCCGTGGCGACCTGGTCGTCCGATTTGATATAGACCTTGTTGGCGACCTCCAGACGGTCGATGTCGGCCGAGCCGGTCATCGCGGCACCCGAGGCCTGCTCACCCTTGGCGGCAGCGTCCGGGTCCTTGACGTAATAGACCGTCATCTTGCCGGCCTTGAGCAAGGTCGGACCCTGGACGACGTTTACATTGCCGGTGAACACGGCGACGCTGTCCGCCTGGCGGACCTCGAGCTTGTCGCTTTCGATCTGGATGGGCTTGTCGCCGGACAGTTTGAGGCCCGACAGCTGGCTGGTGGTCCTGGACTGCGCCAGAGCCGGCGCCGCCCCCAAAGCCAGCCCCAAAGCCAGCCCCAGGGCGGCCAGCCCTACGGCCGGCAACGCCGAAGCCGCGGCCACGAGCCGTGTCGAACTACTGAACCGCATTGGATTCTCCGCTCATTGCCTCTGCCGCCTTCAAGCTGGCGGGATCGATGTTGACACGCACTCTGTTCTCGAAGACCACGATCTTGCCGTTGTCCTGGACGAACATCGAATCCGCGGTAATCCGCGACCCGCCACGGCTGACGTCGACCGGATCGTTCGTCTTCATAGTGCCTTTGCCCATGTCGAGAAAGACCGATTTGAACTTTGCCGCCAGGCCATCTGTGGTGGTTATGGTGACATCGCTGGTCAGGCTCATCGTGTTGCCATCGCGATTGAAGCTACCGTGCGGGGCATTGATGGCCGCCACATTGTCGGTTGATATCGGCAGCTTGGCGTCGATGCCTTCCAGATTG
Source organism: Mesorhizobium sp. WSM4806 (assembly GCF_055811635.1). Taxonomy (NCBI): domain Bacteria; kingdom Pseudomonadati; phylum Pseudomonadota; class Alphaproteobacteria; order Hyphomicrobiales; family Phyllobacteriaceae; genus Mesorhizobium; species Mesorhizobium sp. WSM4806. Next base: position 84,337 of record NZ_JBVVQZ010000010.1, read on the forward strand.
ATGATACCTTGCTGGCTCACGTCCTGTATGGCGCGCAAAGCCGTCATGGAATAGGGCAGTTTCTGCTTGGTGAACCCGTTGAGCTTGGGGTGGGCCATCACCAGCTTGCCGTTGGCGAACGCGCTGGCGTCGGCCTGGACCTGGATTGAGCCAGGTGCCACGAGATAGGAATAGACCGGGACGGCGACCGCGATCGCGGCAGCGGCCAGCGGCACCGCCAGCTTCAAGATACGCACGCGGCGCGAATGGCGCTGGGCGATGCCGAAGGCGTCGACTCGCGCCGGGCCTACGTCCGGGGAAGCCAACTCCGTCTCGGTGTTGGTCGGTTCGATCGGTCGCGCTAACATAACTGCTTTCTTCTAAACCCCTGCCGCCAAGCACCCCTATAGGTGGGATGCCGGCGCCCTCAAGCAAGCACAAGCGGAGGAAAACCGCAAAAGTGTGACGGTTGCTGTTGCACAAACGAAAATGAAACCGGCACAACTTGCACGTCATACCAGATACGGGCGGACAGCGTTAGGGGCTGTGGATTGGTCTTTTATGTTCTCTCGAAACGCCGGCTCGCCAGCGTCGAGAGCTTGTCTTTGGCGCAAGCTCGTCAGGAATCGGTAGCCGGGCGCGGGCGGTTGCTTTAAAAGCATCTGCTCCCCACCGACTATGAGGCTGACCATGGTACTGAGAGCCGACGACCTGATCGACCGCCGCCGCTTGCGTCGCAAGCTGACATTCTGGCGCGTTGCAGCGCTTGTCGTCGCAGCAGCCGGGCTGATTGCCTTTTCGACCTGGATTTACGGCGATGACTTCACTGGCGCGGCGGTCGACCATATCGCCAAGGTCAAGATCGAGGGCACCATCACCGAAGACGAAGACCTGATCAAGCAGCTGGACGCCATCCGTCAATCCTCCAGGGTGAAAGCTGTGATCCTGGCGATCGATTCACCTGGCGGCACCACCGTCGGCGGCGAATCGATCTACGAGGCAGTGCGCGAGCTGGCCGCCGAGAAGCCGGTGGTGGCCCAGGTCGGCACGCTGGCCGCATCGGCGGGCTATATGATCGCCACCGCGACCGATCATATCGTCGCGCGCAAATCGTCGATTGTCGGCTCGATAGGCGTGCTGATCCAGTATCCGGACGTCAGCGGCCTTATGAACAAACTCGGCGTCAAGCTCGAGGAAGTGAAATCGTCGCCGTTGAAAGCTTCGCCGTCGCCTTTCAAGCCGACCAATGACGACGAGCGCACCATGGTCCGCAAGCTCATTCTCGACAGCTACGACTGGTTCGTCGGCATCGTCGCCGAACGCCGCAAGATGACCAAACCGGAGGCGCTGGCGCTGGCGGACGGATCGATCTTCACCGGCCGGCAGGCCGTTGCCAACAAATTGGTCGACGCGGTCGGCGGCGAGACCGAAGCGATCGACTGGCTCGCAACCAAGGGCATCGACGCCAAGCTCAAGGTGGTGGAGTGGAAGGACGCGGAAAGCGGCGGCTTCCTGTTCTCGAAGGCGATGGCACGAACCATCGGCAGTGCGCTCGGCCTGCCCGACTATGGCGGCGACATCATTCACGAACTTGGTGCCGATCGCTTGTTTCTTGACGGTCTGGTTTCCGTCTGGCACCCTTGAGACGAGTGAAAAAGCAAATAAAATCATCCTCATAATTTGACCGCAGTGTTTTCACGGGGAGCCTTCTCATGATCAAATCCGAACTTGTGCAGATCATCGCCACACGCAACCCGCACCTTTTCCTGCGTGACGTTGAAAACATTGTCGGCGCGATTTTCGACGAGATCACCGACGCGCTTGCCGAAGGCAACCGGGTCGAACTGCGCGGTTTCGGCGCTTTCTCGGTGAAAAACCGCCCCGCCCGCACCGGCCGCAATCCGCGTACCGGCGAATCCGTCGAGGTCGAGGAGAAATGGGTGCCGTCCTTCAAGACCGGCAAGGAATTGCGTGAAAGGCTGAACAGCGGCAAATAAGCGCCGCGCGGGCTCATGCGCCATGCCGGCCTTTTCAGGAGGCCCGGCCTTTGGTAGAGCCCGCCTTCGACAGGAAATTCTATGTTCAATCGTTTCATGCTCATCGTGGTCTTCGTGCCGCTGGCCGTCATTCTGATTGCGCTGGCGGTCGCCAACCGCGATCCGGTTGCCTTCACCCTGGACCCATTCAACCCCGGCAATCCGGCGCTGACGATGACGCTGCCGCTTTTCATCTTCCTGTTCCTGGCCCTCGCCATCGGCATGATCGTCGGCAGCCTGGCGACCTGGATCAAGCAGGGCCGCTATCGCAAGCTGGCGCGCCAGCGCGGCGTCGAGGCCGAGAACTTGCGCCAGGCGGTCAGCCGGGCACCGGCCGCGCAACAAGGCCCCTCCTTGCCGAAGCCGACGGGCTGAGCCGGAACCGCCGCGCGTCCTTTTTGGGCGCGCAAAGGACGCTGTACCATTTTTGATTGCGCATGATCTTTGCAGAAAATCGCTTCTGATTTCGCGGTCATGCGTCAGGCGTATTTCTCTCGACGGAGTTTCTTATGCTGAGCATTTCGGCGGCCGAGGTCGATCAGGCGCTGACCTTTCCCGGCCTGGTCGAAACGCTGCGCGCGGCTTTTCGCGATGGCGCGGTACAGCCGGTCAGGCACCACCATACGGTCGAACGGCCCGACGGCGCGGCCTCGACCCTGCTCCTGATGCCGGCCTGGACCGACTTCAAAGCCGCCGGCTCGTCGGCAGGCGGCCATATCGGCGTCAAGATCGTCACCGTGTCGCCCGACAACAACGCCGTGGGCAAACCCGCTGTGATGGGGCTTTACCTCCTGCTCGACGGTGCGACCGGCGAGCCTGAAGCCATGATCGACGGCCAGCGGCTGACGCAGTGGCGCACGGCCTGCGCCTCGGCGCTGGCAGCCTCCTATCTGGCCCGCGAGGACGCTTCGCGGCTGCTGGTGGTCGGCGCCGGCGCGCTGTCGCCGTTCCTCGCCAGGGCGCATTGCGCGGTGCGGCCGATCACCGTCATCCGCATCTGGAACCGCACGCCCGCCAATGCAGAAAAGGTTGCGGCGGAATTGCGCGCCGAGGGCTTTGCGGCCACCGCCGCGAGCGATCTCGACGCCGAACTCGGCCAGGCCGACATCGTTTCGTCGGCGACGATCACGACCACGCCGCTGATCAAGGGCGCGCTGTTGAAGCCGGGGACCCATGTCGATCTGGTCGGCGGCTTCACGCCGGCCATGCGCGAAAGCGACGACGATGCGATTGCGCGCGCCCGCGTCTACGTCGACACCCGGGCCGGCGCCACCAAGGAAGCGGGCGACATCGTCCAGCCGCTGGCCTCGGGCGTGCTGGAGGCGCAAGCCATCGTCGCCGACCTGCATGAATTGGCACGCGACCAGAAGAAGGGCCGGCAGAGCCCCGGTGAGATCACGCTGTTCAAATCGGTCGGCGCAGCCCTCGAAGACCTCGCCGCCGGCATTGCGGTGTACAAGGCGATGGGGAAGTTAGGGGAGTAGGGGGAGTCGTACCATTGGATCGGCTTCGTGCAAGCCATCTTTCCCTATTCACTTACTGCTTTATGCCCTACTCCCCTACTCCCTTACTCCCTTCCGACGGGGAACGTCTCCGGCGTCACCCCGTTGTTCGGGCGTTATGGAGATACGCGGGTTCCTGTTGTTCTGGTCCATCTTGGCCGCCGTTGTCGCGGCGCTCAGCCTTGGACCATCCTTCGCCCATGTCCTGGAATCGGCTCCTCGGCTGACGAAGTGGTCGCCTTCTCTCTGGCGCGAGGCCACTGTCTTCAACGCCCAGTTCCAGCTGTTTGCCGTCATTGGCGCGCCACTGGACCTGGCCGCGATCGGCTGTCCGGGACTGCTCGCTTGGATGCTGCGCAATGACCGACCGGCGTTCTGGTACGCGTTGGCCGCTGCCGTACTCTATGCGGTGTCTCTTGCGATGTGGTTTGCTCTCGTCAAGCCGGCGAACGATATTCTGGCCACCCGGGTGCCTGGGCCGATTCCGGAGAATTTCGAAGCGATCCGGCTGCGTTGGGAAACCGGCCATATGATCGTCGCCGGCTTCAAGGCCGTCGGCTTCGTATCGCTGGTTGCCGCCCTGCTATTCATCAAGCGCGGCTGACCGTTTCGCGAATGTCCAGCGACTGCGTTTATTGCGCCGGTGAATGTGCTGTGGCAGAAGCGGGCCACGTCGCCCAGGAGATGCTCTTCTTGAAACCTTTTCGCGACAAACGCCGCGACAGCCGCTCGCATCAGCTCGCAAAGGGCGGGGCGGAACCGCGCGGAAGCGGCACAGCATCGCACCGCACCGAGCCGATAGCCGCGCCGCGCGTCCTTTCCCGCCGCGACGGCGCCCTGCCCGCCGAACACCTGCCGCTGATCCTCGAAGTCGCGCCCAACGCCGACTACGCGTTGCTCGACAGCGGTGCCGGACAGAAGCTCGAGCAGTACGGCCCCTATCGCATCGTTCGGCCTGAAGGCCAGGCGATCTGGCAAAAAGCGTTGCCGACCAAGGACTGGGACCGCGCCGACGCCATTTTCACCGGCGACACCGACGAGGAAGGCATCGGCCGCTGGCGTTTCCCCAGGACGCCGCTCGGCGAAACCTGGCCAATGAAGCATGACGGCATCGATTATCTCGGCCGCTTCACCTCGTTTCGCCATGTCGGCGTGTTCCCCGAGCAGGCCTCGCACTGGGATCACATGGCCGGGCTGATCGCGGCGGCAAAGCGGCCGGTCAAAGTGCTGAATCTGTTCGGCTATACCGGCCTTGCCTCGCTGGTGGCGGCGCGCGCCGGCGCCGAGGTCACCCATGTCGATGCTTCCAAGAAGGCGATCGGCTGGGCCAGGGAGAACCAGGAGATGGCGGGCCTGTCGCAAAAGCCGATCCGTTGGATCGTCGACGACGCCCTAAAATTCGCCGAGCGCGAGGAGCGCCGTGGCAGCCGTTACGACATCGTCCTGTTCGATCCGCCCGCCTATGGCCGTGGCCCTAGGGGCGAGGTCTGGCAATTGTTCGAGGATCTGCCTGCTCTGACCGACCTCTGCCGCTCGGTCCTGACGCCGAAGCCGCTCGCTGTCGTGCTGACCGCCTATTCGATCCGCGCTTCCTTCTTCGCCATCCATGCCTTGATGCGCGACACTTTTGCCGGCATGGGCGGCACGGTCGAATCCGGCGAACTGATTATCCGCGAGAAATCCGCCGGCCGGGCGCTGTCCACCTCGCTGTTTTCGCGCTGGGTGGCCTGAATGAGCGAGCGGCACGCCGGCGCGCCAGGGCAGGTGAAGGAAGTCACCAGCCTTGCCAATCCGTTGATCAAGGACATCAAGGCGCTCTCGCTGAAGAAATACCGCGACCAGCAGAACGCATTCATGGCCGAGGGGCTGAAGCTGGTCATCGACGCGCTCGACCTCGGGTGGTCGATCCGGACGCTGGTCTTCGCCAAAGCCGGACGCGGCAACGCGGCGGTCGAAAAGGTCGCGGCACGCACGGTTGCCGCCGGCGGCACCGTGCTCGAAGTTTCGGAAAAAGTCCTCGTCGCCATCACCCGCCGCGACAACCCGCAAATGGTGGTCGGCGTCTTTTCGCAAAAGTTCCTGCCGCTGAAGGACATCCGCGCTCAAGACGGCGATGTCTGGGTGGCGCTGGACCGCGTGCGCGATCCCGGCAATCTCGGTACCGTCATCCGCACCGTCGATGCCGTTGGCGCCAAGGGCATCATCCTGGTCGGCGAGACCACCGATCCTTTTTCCGTCGAGACCGTGCGCGCCACGATGGGTTCGATCTTCGCCGTGCCGGTCGCCAAGGCGACGCCGGAAGCCTTCCTTGCGTGGCGAAAAAGCTTTCCTGGCCTGGTTGCCGGCACACATCTGAAGGGTGCGGTCGATTACCGTTCGGTCGACTTTTCCAAAGGCCCGGTGCTGCTGATGATGGGCAACGAACAGCAGGGCCTGCCCGAAAGCCTGGCCGAAAGCTGCGACAGATTGCTGCGGATTCCACAGTCCGGTCGGGCCGATTCGCTCAATCTCGCGGTGGCCACCGGCATCATGCTGTTCGAGATCCGGCGCGGCGCGCTGAAACTTGCCCCGGAGGGCGCCTGACCGTGACATCCCGAATGGTGAAATCCCCAACGGCAAAATCCTGGTTGCCCTACGTCGTGCTGGTCGCCGCCGCGGTGACGCTCGACCAGTGGGTGAAATATCTGGTCGAGACCGGCCTCCCTTTTCAGGAAAAGGTCGATCTTGTCCCGTTCCTGGCATTGTATCGCACCTACAACACCGGCATCGCCTTCTCGATGTTTTCGTCCTTCGGTGACACCGGCCTGGTGGTCATCGCCGCTTTCGTCGTCGCTTTCGTGCTCTATCTCGCGGCCCGAACTCCGCCCGGCCACGTGCTTACCCGCATCGGCTTTGCGCTGATCGTCGGCGGCGCGCTCGGCAATCTGTTCGACCGCGTTACCTATGGTCACGTGATCGACTACATCCTGTTTCACACCCCAATATGGTCCTTCGCCATCTTCAACCTCGCCGACGCCTTCATCGCGGTCGGCGCGGTGGTGGTCGTCCTCGACGAACTCATTGGTTGGCGGCGTGAGGCCAAGCCCTCAAGCGATTGACCTGGCCTTCTGCCGCCATACAGTGTCCCATTCAAGAAGCCCGAGGAGAAGACATGCCCGAAACCTTCAAAGCCATCCTCGTTTCGCGCGACGCCGAGAAGAAGCAGTCGGTCGCGATCACCGACCTTACCGAAGCCGACCTAATGGAAGGCGACGTCACCGTCGCCGTCGAGGCGACGACGGTGAACTACAAGGACGGCCTCGCCATATCCGGCAAGGCGCCGGTGATCCGCCGCTGGCCGCTGGTGCCGGGCATTGATTTCGCCGGCACCGTGATCTCGTCCTCCCATGCCGACTGGCGCACGGGGGACAAGGTCATATTGAACGGCTGGGGCGTCGGCGAGACGCATTTTGGCGCCTATGCCGAGCGCGCCCGTGTCAGGGGCGACTGGCTGGTGCCGCTGCCCCAGGGCATGAGCCCGCATGATGCGATGGCGGTCGGCACGGCAGGTTACACAGCCATGCTTTGCGTTATCGCGCTGGAACGGCACGGCATCGTGCCGGAACGCGGCCCCGTCGTGGTGACGGGCGCGGCCGGCGGCGTCGGCTCGGTCGCGGTTTCGATTCTGTCCAGCCTCGGCTATCACGTCACCGCCTCGACCGGCCGCAGCGCTGAAAGTCCATACCTGACCGACCTGGGTGCTTCGGAAGTGATTTCGCGCGACGAGCTTGCCCAGCCGGCAAAGCCGCTCGCCAAGGAACGCTGGGCCGGCGGCGTCGACGCGGTCGGCAGTCACACCCTGGCCAACGTCCTTTCGATGACCTCCTATGGCGGCGCCGTCGCCGCCTGCGGCCTGGCCGGCGGCATGGATCTGCCGACGAGCGTCGCCCCGTTCATCCTGCGCGGCGTTTGTCTGCTCGGCATCGATTCGGTGATGGCGCCAAAAACGGTCCGCATGGAGGCGTGGCGCCGCATCGGCACGGACCTCGACCTCCAGAAGCTCGCCAAACTGTCCACGACCATTGGCTTCGATGGCATCATCGACGCCGCGCACGATATCGTCGAGGGCAAGGTCCGCGGTCGCGTGGTGGTGGACATGTGAGCTCTTCCTTCTCCGGTTTTTAATGCATGTCGAGCAAAAGTATGACCCAGGGTGTGCAGCGGTGAAGCGCCTCGCATGAGGCCGGCCAAACGCGACGCGCTTCAGGAGCGGAGAGGCAAAAACCGCGCGACCGCTAAAATTCGAACGATCCGCGGCAATTTTCCATAATCTCTGTCTGGCAAGGGTTTCCGCATGGTCACGGAATCCGGCATCAGAGAAACAGAGAGCGCCGAAAACGTCGACGGGATCGGCCCGGAGGCGCCAAGCCGGCAGCATATCGCGGCGCCGCCACTGGCGCCTGAATTGCCCGCCGCCAATCGCGAAGGCCTGCCGTTCCTGATGCTCGTCGCCATCGTCGTGCTGGCGGGCCTGTCGCATCTGACCGGCGCGCCGATCTTCATCACCGTCGGGCTTTTGTCGACTGGCATGGCAGGCCTTGCCGTGCATCTGCGTGCCAGGCGCACGGCGCGCCGCACGGTTGCGCTGCTTGGCGAGACCGCAGCGCGCAGCCGCGCCGAGGTTGAGAGCCTGGCCGACCGCGTGTGGGAGATGCAGGAGAGCGAGGAACGCTTTCGCGGGTTGATCGACGCGCTTGGCGATCTCGTCGTCCATCGCGACCGTGACGGCCACATCGTCTATGCCAACAAGGTTTTCGCCGAGCTTGTCGGAGCCGACCAGCGCGACCTTGCCGGCAAGGCCCTGGCCGACCTCGGCATCGACGTCGGCATCGTTCCCGATGCCGCTTTTTCCGATCATGAATGCCTGAGCTCCACCGACGTCGCCATTAGAACACCGAGCGGCCCGCGCTGGTTCTCATGGATCGAACTGTCCGTGCGCGACAAGGAGAGCGGTGCTGTCTCGCATCGCGCCATCGCCCGCGACATTACCGCCCGCAAGCACGCCGAAACGTCGCTGATCACCGCCCGCGAGCGAGCCGAATATGCAAGCCAGGCCAAATCGCGCTTCCTCGCCACCGTCAGCCACGAGATCCGCACGCCGATGAACGGCATCATGGGCATGGCCAAGCTGCTGGCGGACACCGGGCTCTCGCCGCAACAACGGACCTATGTCGGCGCCATCTCGACCTCGGCCAGCGCGCTGCTGGCGCTGATCGAGGACCTGCTCGACTATTCCAAGATCGAGGCCGGCCGCTTCGATCCCGAACCGCAGCCAATGTCGGTGCGCGAGATCGCCGACAACATCGTAGAACTCCTGGCGGCGCGTGCCTTCGCCAAGAACATCGGCCTTGGCTGCCATGTCGAACCCGACGTGCCGCAGATGATATCAGCCGATCCTGGAAGAGTCAGGCAGGTGCTGCTCAACCTCATCGGCAACGCCATCAAGTTCACCGACAGCGGCGGCGTGTTGGTGAGCATCGCTCGTGCCCGCACCGAAACCACCGACCGCATATGCTTCACCGTCACCGACACCGGTCCCGGCCTGCACGAGGACGACCTGGAGCGCATCTTCGAGGAATTCGAACAGGCTGACGGCACGTCGACTCGCGCGCATGGCGGCGCCGGGCTCGGTCTTGCCATCTCCAGGCGCCTGGTGATCGCCATGGGCGGCACGATCTCGGTGTCGAGCCAGCTCGGCCAGGGTTCGGAATTCGTCTTCGAAATCCCTGCAATATCGGCCACCGAGCCGCCGCAGAGCCGTCGGGATGCGCTGTCAGGGCGGCGCGCCGTGATCCTGTCGAAGAACGCCATCGAGGCCGACGCCATCGCCCGCACCATCCGCGCCAATGGCGGCAAGGTCGATCTGGCCACCACCGCCGCCCAGGCAGCGTCCTTCGCCGAAGGCTGCGACGCGCTTTTGGTCGATGCGGCCATGGAGGAAGGCGACGGCAGGTTGCTCAAGCGCCTTCGCCAGAGCGGCTTTGCCGATTGCGAGGCGATCACACTGATCGCGCCAACCGACCGCGGCATGCTGGGCGAGTTCCGCGCCAGCGGCTACGCCACCTTTCTGGCAAGGCCGGTGCGTGGCGAAACGTTGCTTCGCGTGCTTTTGACCAGCAGCGTGCCTGCCCTCACCCAGCCGCAGCCGGAAAAGCGCGGCGCACCAACCGCCCGCGCCATTGGCGGCCGGCGGCGGGGCCTGTCCGTGCTGATCGCCGAGGATAACGACATCAACGCCATGCTTGCCCGTGCCACGCTGCTAAAGGCCGGGCATCGCGTGAAACTGGTCGGCAACGGCAAGGCCGCCGTCGAGGCCATCACCGGCACCGACCACAAGTACCGCTTCGACGTGGTGCTGATGGACCTGCACATGCCTGTCATGGACGGGCTGGACGCGATCGCCGCCATCCGCCGGCACGAGGAGGAAACCGCCGTGTCGCCGGTTCCGATCATGGTGCTGTCGGCGGACAGTCAGGAAACGACCCGCCACGCAGTGCTCGCCCATGGCGCCAGCGGCTTCGTCACCAAGCCGCTCGACCCCGACGCGCTTGTCCATGCGGTCGAGGGTCACGTGGCCGCTTGATCCGCCGGCTGACCTTGCCTGGCTTACCTGCAGAACATAGCCGGTTGAAGGGTTGCCCAGCCGACGAAGTATTGCCGGCAGGGTCGTATCACGGTACTGTCACAATCCTGTTGCACCTACGCCGTATCCCCGTGCCAAGAGGGATGGCTCGAAGGAGAATCACTCGTGCATACAGTTATGCCGGAATGTGACGCTCGGCCGAACGCCAGGGGTGCTTTGCTCACCGGGCGCAACGTCGATGCTGTCATAAAAGGCGAAGCGCTTGGCCGTATCGGCAACCTCGAAGTGCGGCTCGCACGCAACGAGGCCGAGATCGCCGCCGCGCAGGAAGTGCGCTACCGGGTGTTCTATGACGAGCTCGGCGCCAAGAAAACCCTGTTTCAGGTGCAGGACCGCCGCGACGCCGACCATTTTGATCCGCTCTGTGATCATCTGCTGGTCTTCGACACCTCGCTGTCCGGTCCCGAGCATCGCCGCATTGTCGGCACCTACCGCCTGTTGCGGCAGGAGATCGCGGCAGCGGCCGGCGGCTTCTATTCCGAGGGCGAGTTTGAGCTGACCAATCTTATCGCCCGCCATCCCGGCCAGCGTTTCCTCGAGCTCGGCCGCTCCTGCGTCTTGCCGGAATACCGCTCGAAGCGCACCATCGAGGCGCTCTGGCAAGGTATCTGGGCCTATATCAACCACTATGGGATCGGCGTGATGACCGGTTGCGCCTCGTTCCCCGGCACCGTGCCGGCGGCACACGCCGAAGCGCTGACCTATCTCGCCCATCACTGCCGGACGAATTCGGCCTGGGACGTGCGCGCCGTCGCCGGCCGCTACTGTTCCATGGATTTGATGCCGATCGAGGCGCTCAACGCCAAGGCCGCGATCGCGGCGATGCCACCGCTGGTCAAGGGCTATCTGCGCGTCGGCGCGCGCATCGGCGACGGCTGCGTCATCGACCGCGAATTCTCGACGGTCGACGTGTTCGTGGTGATGCCGGTCAAGGAGATCGGCGCCCGCTACGTCAGCTATTATGGCGGGGAAGCCCAGCGCTTCGCCGCCTGAGATTCCAATGAGTAGCGAATAGGGAGTAGCGAGTAGCGGGAGTTCCGCCAATTCGCTGCGGATCGTTGTCCCTATTCGCTACTCGCCCTCATTTCACGGAATATCTTCCGGCCGCCGGCCGGGCCGGCTCTTGTAGGACGGAAAGGCCCAGCCGAACTTAAGCGCGCCGCCACGCACGCAGAAAGCGGCTATGAAGCCCACCAGGCCCGAGGCGAGCGGCGGCAGTCCGGCGAGATCGCCTGTTGTAAACAGGATGGCGCCCGCAAGGGCGGCGGTGACATAGATTTCTGGTCTCAAGAGCACCGAAGCCTCACCGGCCAGCAGGTCGCGCAAGATCCCGCCGAACGTGGCGGTGAGCACGCCGGTAACAACGGACACGACCGGCGAGCCGGTGATGGCCAGGCCCTTGGCGGCACCCATCACCGAAAACGCGGCGAGGCCGACGGCGTCGAGCCAGAGCAGTAATTTCCAGCGGGATTCGAGACGGTGCGCCCCGAAAAAGACAAGCATCGCCACCACCGCGCAGATCAGCACATAGCCAGAGTTGGTAACCCAGAAGACCGGCAGATTGAGGATGACGTCACGAAACGTGCCACCGCCGATGCCGGTGACGCTGGCCAGGAACAGAAAGCCGATGATGTCGAGCTGCTTGCGCGAAGCGGCCAGCGCACCGGTCGCCGCGAAGACGGCGACACCGGCATAGTCGAGAAGCTCGATCGGGTTCAAGGGCATAGCGGAGTAGGAGAGCGGGTGAATAGGGATGTATGAATAGCACGAAGCCGTACGATTGGTACGGCTCCTTTACCCTACTGCCCCTACTGCTCCTACTGCCCTATTCCCTTAACTTACGCATCCTTCTCAGCTTGCTCATTCACCGGCCCTGGCTCGACCGGCGCTTCGCTTGCCACATGCTTGGGACCGCCCTTGGCAACGCCGACCATGGCCGGCCGCAACACCCGCTCACCGATCGAATAGCCTGGCTGCACGACCTGGACCACCGTGTTGGCCGGCACCTCCGGATTGGGCACCTCGAACATCGCCTGATGGAAATTCGGGTCGAATTTCTCGCCTTCCGGCTCGAGCTTCTTCACTCCGTGCCGCTCGAGCGCCGATAGCATGGCGCGCTCGGTGAGCTCGACGCCCTCGATCAGTGACTTCAAACCGGCATCACCTGACGCCTTGGACTCAGCCGGGATCGCATCCAGTGCGCGGCGCAGATTGTCCGATACCGACAGCATGTCACGGGCGAAATTGGCAACCGCATAGGCGCGTGCATCGTGCACGTCACGGGCGGTACGGCGGCGCAGATTCTCCATCTCGGCTGCGACGCGGAGCGCGCGGTCCTTCAACTCGTCGTTTTCCTTCAGCAGCCGCACAAGCGCTTCATAGTCGCCGTCGGCGCTGCCTTGCGTGTGTTCGGTGGCAGCCCCGGCCGTCTCGGCTTCATCGGGCGCGCGTTCGTCTTTTGCCTGGTCGCTCATCGCCGTTTCCCGTCATTTCAAATGATGTGGATTTTGTGCGATATCGAGGTTTGGCGGCCAAAAATCAAGGGGCAAGCGATACTGGACAGGCCGCTCGCGCTTTTGACGACGCATCATGGAGACCTTTCGATATTAATTCAAATTTTACTGTAACCACCGGCTTTGCTTGCCAAGATGCTGCGATAGGGGAACCATTCGTCTGCTGGAAGAGTTTCGAAACCGACACAGGATTTTGAGATGGCGACCCGCAACGACGGCGACCGTAAGAATGGCGCCCCCAACGATGACGAAAGACGTGAAAGGCTGGCGGCCGGCATCAGGCGCCAGTTCGGCACCGAGGCAACGATGCACTTTCTGCGCGCGTTGCCGGCGTTCCGGACGGAGAACGACATTCCCGATCGTTTCAGGGAATTGCTTGACCGCCTGGACGGCATCGAAAGCAGCGTAGCCGCCGCTGGCAACCGGCGATAGACAACACACACGCCTGTCGCTGCGCGCCATTGGCATGCCTTTTGCCGCAGCTTGCGCGTCGCGCGACAATTACCCGCAGTAACTTTGCGTGATGCCTGGCTTGCGGCGACGAAATGGTCCGTCTATGCTTCCTGATGAACATGATTTCCCCCGAAGCTGTAGCGAACAGCAAGCGTGCCTGGTTGAAGATCCTGGCGCGCTACAAGAAACCTGACAGGCGGCGCAGCGCCGTCGAACTTGCCATCACCCTCATCCCCTTTGCCACGCTGTGGGCACTGTCCTCGGCTGCCTATGCCTATGGCCATTGGTGGGGTCTGATCCTCATCCTTCCGGCCGCCGGCTTTCTGGTGCGGATCTTCATGATCCAGCACGATTGCGGCCACGGCTCGTTCTTCGCCAATCGCACCGCCGACGACTGGATCGGCCGCGGGCTGGGCATCCTGACCTTGACGCCTTACGATTGCTGGCGGCGTGCCCACGCAACCCATCACGCCAGCGCCGGCAATCTCGATGAGCGCGGCACGGGCGACATCAGGACGCTGACTGTCGCGGAATATCGGCAAATGTCCTGGCGGGGCCGCCTTGCCTATCGCCTCTACCGCCATCCGCTCGTCATGTTCGGCCTCGGCCCCATTTGGCTTTTCATCTTTGAACAGAGACTGCCAGTCGGCATGATGCGAGGCGGCCTCACGCCCTGGGTGTCGTCGATGGCCACCAACGCGGCCATCGCGGTCGCCGCCGCCGCCCTTGTCTGGTTCGTCGGTCTCGAAGCGTTCCTGGTCGTCCATTTGCCCATCGTCGTTCTCGCCGGTTCTGCCGGCATCTGGCTGTTCTATGTCCAGCACCAGTTCGAAGAGACAGAGTGGGCAAAGGACTCCGAATGGGAGTTCCAGCATGCGGCCCTGCACGGCTCGTCCTATTATGACCTGCCGCCGGTACTGAACTGGTTCACCGGCAATATCGGCGTCCATCACGTGCACCACCTCTCCGCCAAGGTGCCGTGCTATCGGCTCCAGGAGGTCCTGAGGGACTATCCGGAACTGCGCGAAATCGGCCGCGTCACGCTTCTCGACAGCCTGCGCTGCGTCAAGCTGGCGCTGTGGGATGAGAGCCGCAGCAAGCTGGTATCGTTTCGCGAAGCGCGGATGACTGCATAAAGCACATCCCAAAAACGAACGCGCGGCGCTGTAAAGCCGCCGCACCACAGGTGCGGCGGCTTTTATAATGTGTGGCTCAAGCCGCCTGGCGTTCGTCGCGCATCAGGATCTCGCCGTGGCGGATCTCGGTGCCAAGCACTTTCAGGCATTCGCGCATGAAGGCGGCCAGCCCCGGCCAGCCCTTGGCCGACACCAGATTGCCGTCGACATGGGCGCCGGTCGGCGCGACATCGATGTAGGTGCCGCCAGCGAGCGTGACTTCCGGCTCGCAATACTGCAGCGCCGCGACTTCCCTGCCACGCAGCACGCCGTCGACCGCCATCAGGATCTGGGCGCCGTGGCAAATGGTGAAGATCGGCTTGCCGGTCTCGTGGAAATGCCGCACCAGCGCCTGCACGCGCTTGTCGATGCGGATATATTCCGGCCCGCGCCCGCCTGCCGCATAGACGGCATCGTATTCAGCCGGATTGACCTCGGAAAACGTCTTGTTGAGGATGTAGTCGTGGCCGAGCTTTTCCGTATAGGTCTGGTGACCCTCGAAGTCGTGCAGCGACGTCTTCAGGATATCGCCTGCCTTCTTGTCGGGACACACGACATGCACGGTGTGGCCGACCGCATGCAAGGCCTGTTCAAAGACGAAAATCTCGTATTCCTCGCTGAACTCGCCAACGAGCATCAATATCTTCTTACCAGCCATTCCCGGTTCCTCCCTTGGTGGCGAATTTATTTCGGATCACGAAATAATAGGCCGTATCTTAAGGGGCGGATGCCGAAAATAAAAGATTGAATCGGCAAAGTGGTCCGACCAGATGCGACTTGCTCGGTGGGGAGATCAACCGGTGCGCACCCGCCGCCAGGAATATTTGGGGCCTTTGGCCTCCGGCTTCACGGTCGGCTGGTAGGACAGCGGCAGACCGCCGGTGCGGCCTTCCTCGAGCCGTTTCAGCAACACTGGATTTGATACTTCGAACTCGTCGAAGCCGAGGCGCAGCATATGCGGAAGCTGGTCGACCAGAACCTGTCCGGTGGCGCGGACCGCGCCCTCGAAACGGTAGCGGCTGCGCAGCAGTTCGCCCTTGGAGAAGGAGCGGCCGTCACTGAAAGCCGGGAAGGCCAGCGCCACCAGCGATATCTGGTCGAGCAGGTCCGCGATCTTTTCGAGCTGATCGCCGGGCTGAAGCAGCACGCCGAGGCGCTCCTTCGCCGACCGGCGCACCGCCGGATCGAGGTCGAGAAACACCTGCAGCGGCAGGATGAAGCGGCCATTGCCGGACAGTGCGTCGGCGCTCTCGGCATGGCTCCACTCGTCCTCGCTAAAACCTGTCGGGGTCCAGAGGCGGGTGGTGTTTTTCACTATCGATTCACTCATCGAGAAATCCCCAAGTCCCCAAATTCTAAAGTTGAAAACGCTCGAGGGTGTGTTGAGATTCAGGACAGGCCGAGCCGAGAATGGTGGCTTCCGAGAACCGGAGCGGAGCGTACTTTGGGTACGTGCCGCCATTCGCAGGCCAGCCTCACCTGAATATCGACATACCCTAAAGCGATGCGTCGGTCAGCGACTTCTCCAGCCCCGACAAATGGATGCCGCACTCTGTCTTGGCGTGCCCCACCCAGCGGCCGCTGCGTGCATCCTCGCCCGGCTGCACCGGCTGCGTGCACGGGAAGCAGCCTATCGAGAGATAGCCATAGGCGACCAGCGGATTCTCACGCAGCGCATGCGCGCGCATATAGTTAGCCTGGTCTGATGTCGTCCAATGCGCCAGCGGATTGATGCGAATGCGCGATCCGACCGCCTCGAACACCGGCAGAGATGCCCGCGTCGTCGCCTGAAAACGCTTGCGGCCGGTGAACCAAGCGCGGAACGGCTCGACGCCGCGCGCCAGCGGCTCGACCTTGCGGACCTCGCAGCAGGCGTCGGTGTCGGTTTCGTTCAGATTACCGGCCGGATCGATCCGTTCGAGCGCCGCTTCTTCGGGCATGATCACCCTTATATCGGTCAGCCCGAAATCGGCAACCAGCGCGTCGCGATAGCCAAGCGTCTCCTCGAAGTGCTTGCCGGTGTCGAGGAAGATGACCGGCAGCGTCCGGTCGATCTTGGCGATCATGTGCAGAAGCACTGCAGAATCCGCCCCGAACGACGAAACTGCGGCGATTTCACCTTGAAAGAATTCCCGGGCCGACCGCTCGATGATCTCCAGCGGCTTCAGATGACCATAGAGCGCATCGAGCCCCGCCGCTTCGGCGGCGATGCCGGCCTCGACGTCGACGATACGATCAAGCGGCCTTGGCTTCGCCAGCATAGAGCGCCTCCTTGAACGGCGCGGGACCGACACGGCGGTAGGCGTCGATGAATTTTTCGTTTCTGTCGAGCCGGAGGCCGAGATAGGTCTCGACGATCTGCTCGATGGCGTCGGTGATCTCTGCCGAGCTGAAGCCGCGGCCGATGATCTCGCCGACCGAGGTGTTCTCGTCGGCCGAGCCGCCGAGCGTGACCTGGTAGAGTTCGGCGCCCTTCTTCTCGACGCCGAGGATGCCGATATGGCCGACATGGTGATGGCCGCAGGCATTGATGCAGCCGGAAATCTTCAGCTTCAATTCGCCGATCTCGCGCTGACGCTCGAGCGAAGCGAAACGACGCGAGATTTCCTGCGCCACCGGAATCGAGCGCGCCGTGGCCAGCGCGCAATAGTCGAGGCCCGGGCACGAGATGATGTCTGATATCAGGTTGGAATTGGCGGTCGCCAGTCCGATGTCGACCAGCGCGTCATAGACCGCCTTGAGGTCGGCCCGCGCGACATGCGGCAGGATCAGGTTCTGCTCATGGCTGACGCGCAGCTCGTCGAAAGCATATTTTTCGGCAAGGTCGGCGACCGCTTCCATCTGGCTGTCGGAGGCGTCGCCCGGCGCTTCGCCAATGGCCTTGAGCGAGATGGTCACGGCGGCATAATCGGGGTGACGGTGGGTCACCACGTTCTGGTCGAGCCACTCCGAAAAGCTCTTCGAATCGAGGCGGGCGAGCTTGACGGCCTCGTCGCCTTCCGGCCGATCGACCAGCGCCGGCGGCGCGAAATAGGCATCGATGGCGCGGATGTCGGCTTCCGGCAGTTTTAGATCCGCATCCTTCAGCTCCTGCCATTCGGCCTCGACCTGGCGGGTGATCTCCTCGACGCCGGTCTCGTGGACGAGGATCTTGATGCGCGCCTTGTATTTGTTGTCGCGGCGGCCGTAGAGGTTGTAAACGCGCAGGATCGCCGTGCAATAGGACAGAAGGTCGGCCTCGGGCAGGAAGTCGCGGATCTTCTTGGCGATCATCGGCGTACGGCCCTGGCCGCCGCCGACATAGACGGCGAAACCGAGTTCGCCGGCAGCGTTCTTCTTCAAATGCAGGCCGATGTCATGCGTCTGGATGGCGGCGCGGTCGCGCTCCGCGCCGGTCACCGCGATCTTGAATTTTCTCGGCAGGAACGAGAATTCCGGATGCACCGACGACCATTGGCGCAGGATTTCCGCATAAGGACGCGGATCGGCCACCTCGTCGGCGGCGGCACCGGCAAAATGGTCGGCGGTGACGTTGCGGATGCAGTTGCCGCTGGTCTGGATGGCGTGCATCTCGACGCTCGCCAGATCGGCCAGGATCGCCGGAATGTCCGACAGCGCCGGCCAGTTGAACTGGATGTTCTGGCGCGTCGTGAAATGGCCGTAGCCCTTGTCGTATTTGCGGGCGATGTGGCCAAGCATGCGCAACTGCTTGCTGTTCAGCGTGCCGTAAGGCACCGCGATGCGCAGCATGTAGGCGTGCAACTGCAGGTAGACGCCATTCATCAGCCGCAGCGGCCGGAACTGATCCTCGGTGATCTCGCCGGCAAGCCGCCGCGCGACCTGATCGCTGAACTCGGCGACGCGGGCCTGGACGAAATCGTGATCGAACTCATCGTAACGGTACATGTCTGGTCTTTCCGGGCGCGTCCGCCCGTTGTCTTCAATGTGTCGTTTACGCCGCCCGGGCGGCTACCGGGCGGGCCTGCTTGCCCAGGTCGTTGCGGTTGGTCGGGCCGGCGGCGCGGATCTTTTCGCGCAGCCGGACCGGCTCGACGACACCATTGGCGACGGTCACGTCGATCAGATTGACGTCGACCACTTCATTGTTGGCAGAGGCCGTGGCGCCGATCGCCTCCAGCCGGTCTTCAGCCGCCTTGTCATAGGCGATATCGGCATTGTCGATGGCCTCGGCCCAGCCGCCATTGGCGTACCAGACGGCCTCGCCGTCGGCGAGGCGGTTTGCTGTCAGAACTTTCATCGATCAGCTCCTTCGGCGGCTGTTTGGGCCGCGCCTTCATGCCTGTGTGCCGCCAGCGGCTCGGAACGTTCAAAATTGGCGCCGGCGACCGCATCGCCGATGATGGTCATGACCGGACCGGTAAGGTCGGCGCGAATCTCCAGCGACGGCAGGTCGGCGAGCGTGCCGTGGAAACGGCGGCGGTTGGCAAGGCTGGCATTCTCGACCACGGCGACCGCCGTATCCGGCGACAGGCCGGCCTCGATCAGCCGGCCGGCAACCTCGGCCGCGACCGAGCGGCCCATATAGACGGCGACCGTGGCGCCGGAAATGGCGAGCTTGGCCCAGTCGGGCAGCGAATTTCCCTTGAGGTCGTGGCCGGTGGTGAACACCATCGACGACGACACGCCGCGCAGCGTCAGCGGCAGCTCGAAATCGGCGGCGGCGGCGAAGGCCGCGGTGACGCCCGGAACCACCTCATAGGCGATGCCGGCATCGCGCAGCGCTGCCATTTCCTCGCCCGCCCGGCCGAACACCAGCGGATCGCCGGATTTCAGCCGCACGACGCGCTTGCCGTCGCGGCCGAGCTCGATCAGCAGCGCATTGATCTCGGCCTGGCTCTTGGTGTGGCAGCCCTTGCGTTTGCCTACCGGCAGACGCTCGGCGTCGCGACGGCCCATGGCGACGATCGCCTCCGGCACCAGCGCATCATGGACGATGACATCGGCTTCCATCAGCAGCCGGTGGGCGCGCAGCGTCAGCAGGTCTTCGGCGCCGGGACCCGCGCCAACCAGGGCAATGTGACCCGATGCCGGCGCGTTCGAAAGCAACAGGTCGACGGCGGCACCGTGCGCCTGCGAAAGCTGGCCAGCCTCCATGGCGCGGGCCGGCGCGCCGCCGAAAAACTCGCTCCAGAAGCGGCGGCGGGCATTGCCTTTCGGCAGCAATCTCTCAACAGTGCCGCGCAACGAGGCAGCAAGCGAAGCAAGCGGCCCGAGCGACGGCGACAGCATGCGGTCGATGCGGCTGCGCAGCATCTGGGCAAGCACCGGTCCGGCCCCTTCCGTGCCGATGGCAATGGCGACCGGCGCGCGGTTGACCAGCGCCGGGGTGAAGAAATCGCACAGCTCCGGCCGGTCGACGGCATTGACCGGAATGCCCAGCCGGCGCGCATCCTCGGCAACGCGGCGGTCAAGCGCCTCGTTGCCGCTGGCAGCAAACACCATCACCGCGCTTTCGAGATGCGCGGCCTCATAGGCGGCAGCGATGTGGACGGCGCCATTCGCGGCGATGAAGGCCAGCAAATCATGCTCGGGGGCATCGGCTATGATGCGCAAGACGGCGCTCGACTGGCCGATCAGCCGCGCCTTGGCCAGAGCCTCCTCGCCGCCGCCGACGATGGCCACAGCTTCGCCAGCGAGCCGCATAAAGACGGGAAAGGCGTTGAGCTTGGCGGCGGCCTGCGGCATACGAGCGGAATCCTGAATACGCTGTCGGTTTTACGCGCGGGCGCGAAAAAACAGAAGGAACGCACTCGCGCATCGCTTCGTGCGAAGCAATCGCTTTTCCGCAAGCACCAGAGGCAGGAGAAAAAAATTCCACACCCACCAGTGGAGCGGATCCAAGCCGCTGTTGCGAGCCTTGATCTGCGGCCGTTCTAGCGACAAGCGAGATATATTACAAAACACTTTTTTCTAAATTCTACCAATCTAGTAGATTAAAGCCGACATGCGCTGAGCACCGTCATCCCCGTTGGTTGGCTTGCTCGCCGTGCTTGTCGTCATCGGAACATTCCTGCCTCGGCGCGCGTTTGCCTGTGCGAATCCGAGCCTGGCTGTCCAGCTGCGGCAATGGCTCCAGAGACGGGGCCTGGAAAACCATGAAAAACAGAAAAAGGAGCGCTCCGGTGAACAACCTCAAGCTGAAACGCGGACTGTGGGTCGTGGTCGCCGACGGCGAGAAGGCACTGTTCCTCGAGAACCGCGGCGACACCCAATATCCCGACCTTCAGGTCGTGCAGGAGATGGAACAGGAAAATCCGGCAACGCGAGAGCAAGGTTCGGACCGCCCGGGTCGCTACAGCGACGGCCCATCCGTCCACCGCAGCGCAGTCGAGGACACTGACTGGCATCGCCTCGGCAAGGAGCGTTTCGCCGACGAAGTTGCCGAGCGGCTGTGCAAGCTCGCGCATCGCGGCGCCTTCAAGGAGATGGTGCTGATCGCACCGCCGCAGGTACTGGGTGACATGCGTCGAAAACTGCACAAGGAAGTTGCCGAGAAAATCACAGCGGAAATTCCCAAGACGCTGACCAACCACACCATCGTCGACATCGAAAACCTGCTGCAGGCCGCCTGATCGGGCATCAGGCGCGCAGGCCATCTCTTTTTAGCAGCGACCATTGCCAGCCCGAGGCGACCCGCCTTCTGCCACCCTTGTCGTCGGTCCATGGCATTTGCGGGTTGCCGCGCGGCCATCCGGGCCGCCATATTGCAAGGCGGCTGCTTCGGGCGGTGCATATCCGACATCGTAATTTTGAAAGGCGCTCCATAGACAATGCCGCATGACACGCCGCTTATCGCCACCATCGTCGCCGGTTTGGGGCTGGCTTTCGTCTTCGGCGCAATTGCCAATCGCTTCCGCATCCCGCCGCTGGTCGGTTACCTCGTCGCCGGCGTCCTGGTCGGGCCGAACACGCCGGGCTTCGTCGCCGATACCGGCCTCGCCAATGAACTGGCCGAAATCGGCGTGATCCTGTTGATGTTCGGCGTCGGCCTGCATTTCTCGCTGAAGGACTTGTTGTCGGTCCGCGCCATCGCCGTGCCCGGCGCCATCGTGCAGATCGGCTTCGCGACGGCTCTCGGCGCCGGCCTTGCCTGGATGCTCGGCTGGTCGATGGGCGGGGGGCTGGTGTTCGGGCTGGCGCTTTCCGTCGCCTCGACCGTTGTGCTGCTGCGTGCCTTGCAGGAGCGGCGGCTGATCGAGACCGAGCGCGGCCGCATCGCCGTCGGCTGGCTGATTGTCGAGGATCTGGCCATGGTGCTGGCGCTGGTATTGCTGCCGGCGTTGGCCGGCGTGCTGGGTGGCCAGCAGCAAGTGGAGAGCCACAGCAGGTCGCTGCCGGCGAGCTTCGGCGTCTGGGGCATCGTCGGCATGACGTTGGCCAAGGTCGCGGCCTTTGTCGTGGTTATGCTGGTGGTCGGCCGCCGGGTCATCCCCTGGATCCTGCACTACGTCGCCCATACCGGGTCGCGTGAATTGTTTCGGCTGGCGGTGCTGGCCATCGCGCTCGGGGTCGCCTTCGGCGCGGCCAAGCTATTCGGCGTCTCGCTGGCGCTGGGCGCATTCTTTGCCGGCATGATCATGAGCGAATCCGAACTCAGCCATCGGGCGGCCGAGGAATCGCTGCCGCTGCGCGACGCGTTCTCCGTGCTGTTCTTCGTTTCGGTCGGCATGCTGTTCGACCCGTTCAGCCTGATCAGCAATGGCTGGCCTATCCTGGCGGCACTGGCCATCATCGTCATCGGCAAATCGCTGGCGGCCTTCGTCATCGTCGTCGCCTTCCGTTATCCGATCGCGACCGCGTTGATGATTTCGGCAAGCTTGGCCCAGATCGGCGAATTCTCCTTCATTCTGGCCGAGCTCGGCGTCGGGCTGAAGCTGCTGCCCGAACAAGGACGCGACCTCATCCTCGCCGGTGCTATCCTGTCGATCGTCCTCAACCCGCTGATGTTCCTTGCCGTCGACTGGATGAAACCATGGCTGGAGAGGCGCGCCGGCAAGACGGCGCCGCTCGATGAGGCAAAGCCGATCGGCCCCGCGACGGAGCCAAGCCAGTTGGCTTCGGTTGCGGCACCGGTGAAAGAGGACGGCCCGCCGCCCAGCACAGCGCTTACCGGCCACTCCATCCTGGTCGGCTATGGCCGTGTCGGCAGCCTTGTCGGCGCGTCATTGAAGGAGGCCGCCCTGCCCTTCCTCGTCATCGAGGATGCCGACAAGACGCTGGCGAAGCTCAAGGACGACGGCATCGAAACCGTATCCGGCAATGCGGCGAATAGCGAGGTGTTCGCCGCAGCCAATCCCAAGGGCGCGAAGCGGCTGATCCTCGCCATCCCCAACGCCTTCGAGGCGGGACAGATCGTGCTGCGCGCCCGCGCCGCCAACCCGAAGATCAACGTCATCGCCCGCGCCCACTCCGATGCGGAGGTCGAGCATCTCAAGGGGCTCGGAGCCGACACGGTCATCATGGGTGAGCGCGAGATCGCGCGCGGGATCGTGGAAGAGGTTTTGGCAGCACCGAAAGCCTTCAGCAGCCTAAGCCTACGCCGCCCCTCACCCTCACCCTCACCCTTACCCTTACCCTTACCCTTACCCTTACCCTTACCCTTACCCTTACCCTTACCCTTACCCTTACCCTTACCCT
>NZ_JBVVQZ010000010.1:107434-191564 GCF_055811635.1 Mesorhizobium sp. WSM4806
ACCCTTACCCTTACCCTTACCCTTACCCTTACCCTTACCCTTACCCTTACCCTTACCCTTACCCTTACCCTTACCCTTACCCTCTCCCCGTGAAGAACGGGGAGAGGGGGTCGCCAGCGTTGCGGTCAAGCCCCTTCTCCCCATTTTTTTTCGGGAGAAGGTCCCGGCAGGGGGATGAGGGGCAGCCTCAACGATCGATCAAAAGCTCACACGTGCTGGCCGCCATTGATGTGGATTTCCGAGCCCGTCACATAGGACGCCTGCTGTGAGCACAGGAAGAAGATGATGTCGGCGACTTCCGCCGTGGTGCCCAGCCGCCGCAGCGGAATCGTCTCGACGATCTTTTCCGTGCCCGGTGACAGGATCGCGGTGTCGATCTCGCCAGGTGCGATGGCGTTGACGCGGATGCCGTGCGGGCCGAAATCATGCGCCATTTCGCGCGTCAGCGAGCCGAGCGCCGCCTTCGACGTCGCATAGGCGGTGCCGGCGAAGGGATGCACGCGAGTGCCGGCGATCGAAGTGACGTTGACGATCGAGCCCTTGGCCGACGCCAATTCCCTGAACAATCCCCGCGCCAGCATGATCGGCGCGAAGAAATTCACCTGGAACACGTCGCGCCAGACATGCATCGGCGTGTCGATCGAATTCATGCGGCTGTTGCCGTCCTTGAGCTTCGGCGAGATACCGGCATTGTTGACCAGCGCATGAAGTTGGCCGCCATGCGCCTCCAGCCGATGGCGGATCTCCGAGATCGCGATGCCGACATCCTCCTGGTCGGCGAGATCGACCTTGATGTGGTCTTCCGGACCGGCCGGCCACGGGCAGTCGTCGGCAAAGGCCTGGCGCGAGCAGGTGATGACGCGCCAGCCTTCGCGCGAAAAGCGCTTGACCGTAGCGTGGCCGATGCCGCGGCTGGCGCCGGTCAGCACGATGGTCTTTCTGGTGTCGGTCTCGGCCATTCACGATCTCTCTTTAACCCGCAGATGTAGCGGAACACGGCAACGATGACGAGGGGTCAGCCGCCGGTGAGGATGTCGAGGATCGAGGTCTGCCGCTTCTTGACCGGGCCGCCGACATCGGCGGGCGGCACCGGGCGCTTGATCGATGCGGTGGTGCCGCCACCGCCCGGCATGCCGAAGCCGCCGGCATCGACCGTTTCGGCGGGACGCACGGCGCGAGGCGGCGACGCTTTTTGGGCGGACGGCGCGGATTGGCCAACCGAAGCGGACGGCACCGGCGCCGGTTGCGCCGTGTTGGGCGGTAATTCGTCCTGCACGATCGTATCGGCAGGCGTCGACCGCCATGTTCCGGGCAGCGGCCGCACCGGCACGCCTTCGTGCGCGGCGACCATGAACTCATGCCAGGCCTGCGCCGGCAGCGCGCCGCCGGTGACCTTCTTCATCGGACCGCCATCGTCATTGCCGAACCAGACTCCGGTGGTGAGATTGGCGGTATAGCCGATGAACCAGGCGTCGCGCGAATTCTGGCTGGTGCCGGTCTTGCCGGCGGCCGGCCAGGCAAAGGCCGCCTTCCTGGCAGTGCCGATTTCAACGGTGCCCATCATCATAGAGTTCATCATGCCGACGATCTCGGGCTTGATGACGCGCGGGGCGCCGCCATTGTTGTCGTAGAGCACCTTGCCGCCGGCTGTCGTCACGCGGCGGATGAAATGGACATCCGGCCGGTAGCCGCCATTGGCGAAGGGGACATAGGCCGACGTCAGTTCCAGCGGTGTCACTTCGGAGGTGCCGAGCGCGATCGAGGTGTTGGCCGTGAGGTCGGACTGGACACCCATGCGATGCGCCGCCTCGACGACCGCGTCAGGCCCGACTTCCATGGTCAGCTGGGCGGCCACCGAGTTCAGTGACTTCGCCAGCGCCGTCGCCAGCGTCACCTTGCCGAAATACTTGCCGCCGTAATTGGTGGGCGTCCATTTGCCAATTTTGATCGGCGCGTCATTGCGCACGCTGTCGGGCGTGCGGCCGGCTTCCAGCGCCGCCATGTAAACAAAGGGCTTGAACGCCGAGCCGGGCTGGCGGCGCGCCTCCGAGGCGCGGTCGAACTGGCTGGTCGAATAATCATAGCCGCCGACCATGGCGCGTACCGCGCCGGAATTGTCGATCGACACCAGCACGCCCTGGCTGGCATTGAGCTTTTTGCCGCTGCCGTCGATCAGCCGGCGGATCGATTGTTCGGCGAGCTTCTGCAGCGTCAGGTCGACGGTGGCGTCGACGATGATGTCGCCGCGCACGTCGCCGATCAGGTCGGGCAGTTCTTCCACGATGGCGTCGGCGACGTAGTTTTCCGAGCCCGTCCAGTAGGATGCCACCCGCGACGCCGGCGCGCTCATCGCCGTGGTCAGTTCCTTGGCGCTGATCTTGCCTTCGTCGCGCATGGCGGCGAGAACAAGCTGCGAGCGCCGCTCGGCGGCCTTCGGGTCACGCGCCGGAGACAGTCGCGACGGCGCTTTCAACAGGCCGGCGAGGAGCGCGGCCTCCGGCAACGTGACGTCGCGCGCGCTCTTGCCGAAATAGCGGCGCGAGGCCGCTTCGACACCATAGGCGCCGGAGCCGAAATAGACCCGGTTGAGATACATTTCGAGGATCTGGTCCTTGGTGTGCTTGTGCTCGAGCCACAGCGCCAGAAGCACTTCCTGCACCTTGCGTTCCAGCGTGCGATCGGGTGTCAGGAACAGGTTTTTCGCCAATTGCTGGGTCAGCGTCGAACCGCCCTGCGAAAAACGCCCGCCGACAACGTTGGCCACCATGGCTCTGGACAGACCGATCGGGTCGATGCCCAAATGCGAATAGAAGCGGCGATCTTCGATGGCGATGACGGCTTCGGGAATATAGGTCGACATTTCATGCAGGCCGACGGCTTCGCCGCCGCTCATGCCGCGATTGGCAAGCAGCTTTCCGTCGACGGAGACGATCCTGATATTGGGTGCGCGGTCGGGAATGGCCCAGGTGGTGGCCGCCGGCATTTTCGCACCGTAATAGACAACGATGCCGGCGGTGGCGATGCCGCCCCAGATGGCCAGAACGAAGCACCAGTAGGCCAACCGGCCGAGCACGCCGAACAGGCCGCGCCGGCTTTTGCCGCGTCCTCGACGCGACGCTTTTGTCCTGGCCGATTGGCGCTTTGCAGAGGTCTTGCGGTTGCTCGGCACGACGCGATCCTCCTCGCTCACCGAAAAACCGGCCGAGGATTTCGCCCGTGGCGGTCCCTCGAAGCTCGGTTCGATGCGGCTGTCTCTGCGGTTCGCCATGCGCTGTGCTGTCTGTCCCGATGCTTATCGCATCGGCCCGAAACTCGCAATTTTCGGGCCGATGCGAAGCTTCAAAGTCGTAGAGCGCACTCTGTGCGTCCGAACGGACGCACGTCGCTCCATGGCGTTCGGGGTGAAGAGTAGATGCGGCGATTTAAGGGCGGGTTAAATGGTTCAAAGTTAGTTCAATGCGTTACGGCACGTCACCGCTCCGTTCCTTGCTCCTGGCGGTCGGCAACAATGGCGTCTATCGCGAGACGGCGGAGCGTTCTCGCATTTCGGCATCAACTGCCCAGCCGCAGTCGTTCGGCGCGGACCGCCAATAGCAAGGTAGCCGCAATCTATGCTCGTCATTAGAGCGCGATCGGTAAGTGCGTTCGATCGCGCTCTAACCCATTGACTCTACGCATGACCTTGTTACCAAAGTTACGCGAACTGGGGATCATGCGTTAGCCAATCGCAGCACGAACGGAAAGCGCTGCCCAGGATGATTGCATCGTCTCGCCCACATGGCAGTAGCAGACAATTTCGTGGAGCTCATCGTCGGTCAATTCGAAGAAACGCTTTGCTTCGCCATAAGTATCGTCTTTCAGCCCCTCATCGCGCAGGACCGAATCCTCGAAGGCAACCGATATTGGCGAGCCTTCGCCACGCATAATGTCGCGCTCGGGTGACGAACGATATTCGGTCCCGATAAGTGCGGTGAGGAGTCGGTTGGGCTGCCGTTCAAGAAGTTTTGACCAACGTTCGAGACGCTGGGTTCGGTCCATTGCAGGAGGTGTTGGGTCTCTGTGTACCTTTGCCACCGTATGCAGTTGGTCCAGTGTTTGGTGCCTCATGGCAACCTCCTAATAGTAGGTGGGTTGGCCCCAAACTCCCTGTACCAAGATCATACCGCGAATGTGTCGATACGTCACTCTCATTCCATATCCGGCTTGGCTTCTATCCGGGTGCATCGAAGGATGGAGCGGCCCCTGCCTAATCGTCAATTCTCGGCCTGATAGGGTTAGATCATCGGCACCTCTGCCGTGCCACCCCAACGCCGCTCAGTTCTGCTGGATCGAAATGCCTTTGTCGTCGATCTTCAGTTCCACGCCCTCCGGCCTGGTTTGCTCGCGATAGACATAGATGCCGAGCGCGATGACCACGACGACGAGCGCGCCGATGACGAGATAGAGCATGTTCTGTTTCATGGCGCGCCTTGATGTGCTTCGCAGGATCAGGCCTGCTTCACCAGCTTGATCAGCACGAGCAGGATCACCGCGCCGATCGTGGCGTGGATAATGGAGGCAAGTATGCCACCGCCTATGGCGAATCCCAGCCTTGGGAAGAGCAAGCCGGCTATCAAGGCGCCGACGATGCCGACGACGATATTGCCGATCAGGCCGAGGCCGAAACCCTTGACGATCAAGCCGGCGAGCCAGCCGGCGATGGCGCCGATGATGATGAAGACAAGCAGGCTCTCAGTACCCATTGCAGATCCCTCCCGAGCGAATGGTCGCGGAGCGGAAAGCTCCGAATCGACCTCCGATTGCAACAGGTCCAACCTATTGGAAAGAAGCCGGCGCCGCCAGCGGCGTCATTCGCCGTCGTCATCCCCGGATGCAGGCCGCCAGCTGATCGGCTCGATCTTTCTTTGCGTATGACCGTCCGTATAGGCCCACCAGCCGGTGTCGTTCTCGTCCCAGTCGCCGCCGGCCGCTTTCAGCCGGTCGAGCGACCTGTACTGCGCGATGGATTCGTTCATCACCCCGTCGCTGTCCTTCCAGTAGACGGTGACCTTGGAGCCATCCCTGGGTGCTGTTTCGATTGGTTTTCTGGCAGCCATTTCATCCCCTCCATCGATCGATAGAACGTCGAGGCGAACGCCTGGTTCCACTTAGCTGTGGGCGAAGATGTCTGCCTCATCCCAGCCCATCAGGTCGAGTTTCGCACGCGTCGGCAGGAAGCGGAAGCAGGCCTCGGCCTCCTTGGTCCGGTTGTCGCGCGCCAGCCGCATCGTCAGCACATCGCGCAGCTGGTGCAGGTAAAGCACGTCGGAGGCTGCGTATTCGAGTTGTTCGGGCGACAGTGTCTCCGCCGCCCAGTCCGACGATTGCTGCGCCTTCGACAGGCTGACGCCGAGAAGCTCAAAACAAATGTCCTTCAGCCCGTGCCGGTCGGTGTAGGTTCGGGTCAGCCGCGAGGCGATCTTGGTGCAAAACACCGGCTCTGGCATTACGCCGAAGGCGTTGTAGAGGACGGCGAGATCGAAACGGCCGAAATGGAACAGCTTGGTTATGCTGCGGTTCCTGAGCAGGCTGACGAGGTTTGGCGCCTTCTTCTGGCCGGGCGCGATCTGGATGACGTCGGCGGAACCGTCGCCCGGCGAGATCTGCACCACGCAAAGCCGGTCGCGATGCGGATTGAGCCCCAGCGTCTCCGTGTCGATCGCGACCGCCCCGACGTCGTAGTGCAAGAGCCCGGGCAGGTCGTTCTTGTGGAAGCGGATATCGCTCATCGTCTTCTCCGGTCGCGGCCCATTCGTGCGTCCAACTGGGCGCGGCGTCGCTCTATCCCGTCCTCGCCGCGATCCGATGAAAAATCAACAGAAAGTTGCAGTCTGGCCCTCTCAGCGTGTCAGCGCGTCGAGAATGCGCGCCCACGAGCGCTGGCCCTTGTGGAAGGAACTCATCTCGTATTTCTCGTTCGGCGAATGGATGCGGTCATCGTCGAGCCCGAAACCGACAAGCAAGGATTCGATGCCGAGATAAGTCTGGAAATCGCCGACCACCGGGATCGAGCCGCCGCTTCCCGTGGTCACCCCCGGCTTCGGCCACTCGTCGGACAGCGCGTCCTTGGCCTTGGCGAGAAATGGCGAGTCGTAGGAAAGCTGGATCGCCGGCGAGCCGCCATGCGGGTGGAAATCGACTGAGCAGTCGGCCGGGATGCGCTCCCTGACGAAGGCCTGGAAAGCGGCGCGGATCTTTTCCGGGTTCTGCTTGTGGACGAGGCGGAAGGACACTTTTGCCGAGGCTTCCGCCGCGATCACCGTCTTGAACCCTTTGCCGGTATAGCCACCTATAATGCCGTTGAACTCAGCAGTCGGCCGCGCCCAGGTGAGTTCGAGCACCGAGCGGCCGTGTTCGCCGGAAGGGATCGACAGGCCGACGGGCCCAAGGAACGTCTCAGCGGTCTCGCCGAGCGCCTCCCACGACTTCAGGATCTGCGAAGGCGTCTCCTCGACACCGTCATAGAAACCGGGAATGGTGACGCGGCCGTCATTGTCGTGGATGTCGGCCAGGATCCTGGCCAGGATGCGAATCGGATTGGCGGCAGCACCGCCGTAGAGACCGGAATGCAGGTCGCGGTCGGCGGCTTTCACCGTGATCTCCTCGCCGACCAGACCGCGCAGCGCGACGCAGATCGACGGCGTATCGCGGTCCCACATGCCGGTGTCGCAGACGAGGGCGAAGTCGGCCTTGAGTTCGGCCGCATTTGCCTCGAGGAACGGCTTCAGCGATGGCGAGCCGGACTCCTCCTCGCCCTCGAACAGAATTGTGATGCGGCACGGCAGCCCGCCATGCACCTGCTTCCAGGCGCGGCAAGCCTCGACGAAGGTCATCAACTGCCCCTTGTCGTCGGCCGAACCACGTCCCGTGATCACCTGGCGGCCGGGCTCGATCTGCTTTACCGAAGGTGCGAACGGATCGCTTTCCCAGAGCTCGATCGGGTCGACCGGCTGCACGTCGTAATGGCCATAGAACAGGACATGCGGCGCGCCTGCCGGCCCGTCATGGTGCGCCACCACCATCGGATGGCCTGGCGTGTCTCGCACGCTGGCGTCGAAGCCGATCAGCTCGTGCTCAGCCACCAGCCATTCCGCCGCCTTGCGGCAGTCTGCGGCATAGGATGGATCGGTGGAGATCGACTTTATCCTGAGCAGGCCAAACAGGCGCTCCAGGCTCTCGTCGAGATTTTTGTCGAGGCGGTCGAGGACGGGAGAAATTCTGGACATTTTATCAAACCTTTCGATTCTGAGCGGCAACCCTAAAGCTGCGAGGCAGAAACGAAAAGCCGGCGGTCGTTGGACCACGGGCACCGAAAGGCAAAAAAATGCCGCCGTGGTGGAGGGGAACCACGGCGGCCTTTACTCGAAAGGATGCGGCAGCCCGGAGAGGGGGGATAGGCTGCCGCAAGTGTCCGGGATAGGCGGGGGACGGGCCTTGCTCCGGACCTCGGCGAAAAATGCCGATGGCATTTATCTGTGTCTCCGAACGTGGCGATTCAAGGGCACGAAGATTACACTTTCGTAACATACCCGTGATCGGATCGACGTGTCAGGGATGTTGCCGGAACCGGTGGTTGAGGCCGCCTTTGGCATGGACCACGACGCCGCGCCGCGCTATCCCTTCGTCCCATGAAAAAAGGCGATCATCTGTTCCTTGTCGACGGCTCCGGCTACATCTTCCGTGCCTATCACGCGCTGCCGCCACTGACCCGCAAATCCGATGGGCTGCCGACCAGTGCCGTTCTCGGCTTCTGCAACATGGTGTGGAAGCTGACGCAGGACGCCCGCAACACCGATGTCGGCATCGTGCCGACGCATTTCGCCGTCATCTTCGACTATTCGTCGAAAACCTTCCGCAACGACCTCTACCCCGAATACAAGGCCAACCGCTCGGCACCGCCGGAAGATCTGATCCCGCAGTTCGGCCTGATCCGCCAGGCGACCAGGGCCTTCAACCTGCCCTGCCTCGAGACGGAAGGCTACGAGGCCGACGACCTGATCGCCACCTATTGCCGGCTTGCCTGCGAAGCCGGCGCCGACACCACCATCATCTCCTCCGACAAGGATCTGATGCAGCTGGTCGGCCCTTCGGTCGCCATGTACGACCCGATGAAGGACCGCCAGATCGGCGTTCCCGAGGTGATCGAGAAATGGGGCGTGCCGCCGGAAAAAATGATCGACCTGCAGGCGCTGACCGGCGATTCGGTCGACAATGTGCCGGGCGTGCCCGGCATCGGGCCGAAGACGGCGGCGCAATTGCTGGAACAGTTCGGCGATCTCGATACGCTGCTCGCCCGTGCCACCGAGATCAAGCAGGACAAGCGCCGCGAATCGATCATCGCCAATGCCGACAAGGCGCGCATCTCGCGTGAACTGGTGACGCTGAAGAACGACGTGCCGTTGAACGGCGGGCTCGATGATTTCGTGTTGCACCCGCCCGACGGACCAAGGCTGATCGGCTTCCTCAAGACGATGGAATTCTCCTCGCTGACCCGCCGCGTGGCGGAAGCAACCGGAACAGAAGCGGCTGACGTCAAGGCCATGCCCGTCATGATCGAGCGCGCCGACACCGCGCATGGTCCCGATATGGGGTTTGGCGTGCCGGGCGCCGCCGAAAGCGCGGCGGGCACAGTGACAGACGAAGCCGGGGAAGCGGTGCCGGCCACCGTCAAGGTGGAACCCACGCAAGGCGACACCCCATCGCTTCTCTCGGCGCTTCGCTTCGAGGACGCCACCGCCAGCAAGATCGACACCAGCGCCTACGTCTCCATCCGCGACACTGAAGTGTTGAAGGCATGGGTGGCCGTGGCGATGGAGGCCGGCATCGTCGGCTTCGACACCGAGACCAATTCAGCCGATCCGATGCAGGCCGAGTTGATCGGCCTGTCCATAGCCACTGCGCCCGGTCGCGCCGCCTATGTGCCGCTCGCCCACAAACGCGGCAATGGCGACCTGCTCGGCGGCGGAGTGGTCGAAAACCAGATTCCGATCCGTGATGCGCTTGCCATTCTGAAGCCGTTGCTGGAGGACAGGTCGGTTCTCAAGATCGTTCAGGAGCTGAAATACGACCTCGTCGTCATGAGCCGCCACGGCATCGATATCGCCCCCTTCGACGACACCATGCTGATTTCCTATGTGCTCGACGCAGGCACGTCCGGCGGCCACAGCATGGCGGCCCTGTCGGAAAAGTGGCTCGGCCACTCGACCATTGCCCTCAAGGAACTGGCCGGCTCTGGACGAAGCTTCGTCGGCTTCGACCAGGTCGACATCGACAAGGCAACCGCCTATGCCGCGGAGCATGCCGATGTGACGCTCAGGCTCTGGCGGGTGCTGAAGCCGCGGCTTGCCGCCAAGGGCCTCGTCTCGGTCTACGAGCGGCTGGAACGGCCGCTGGTGCCGGTTCTGGCAAGGATGGAGCAGCGCGGCATCTCCGTCGACCGGGAGATCCTGTCGCGGCTCTCCGGCGAGCTGGCACAGGGCGCCGCGCGGCTGGAGGACGAGATCTACCAGCTCGTCGGCGAGCGCATCAATATCGGCTCGCCAAAACAGCTCGGCGACATCCTGTTCGGCAGGATGGGCCTGCCCGGCGGCTCCAAGACCAAGACCGGCCAATGGTCGACCTCGGCCCAGCTCCTGGAAGACCTCGCCGCAGAAGGCCACGAGCTGCCGCGCAAGATCGTCGACTGGCGCCAGCTGACCAAATTGAAATCGACCTATACCGATGCGCTGCCCGGTTTCGTCCATCCCGATACGAAGCGCGTCCACACCTCATACGCGCTTGCCGCAACGACGACGGGCCGGCTGTCGTCCTCCGATCCCAATTTGCAGAACATTCCGGTACGCACCGTCGAGGGGCGAAAGATCCGGACGGCGTTCATCGCCGACAAGGGCAACAAGCTGGTTTCCGCCGACTACAGCCAGATCGAGCTGCGCGTGCTCGCCCATGTCGCCGAGATCCCGCAGCTCAAGCAGGCGTTTGCCGACGGCGCCGACATCCACGCCATCACCGCCTCGGAGATGTTCAACGTGCCGGTCGAGGGCATGCCCTCGGAGGTACGCCGCCGCGCCAAGGCGATCAATTTTGGCATCATCTACGGCATTTCCGCCTTTGGCCTGGCCAACCAGCTGTCGATTCCGCGCGAAGAGGCCGGCGCCTACATCAAGAAATACTTCGAACGCTTCCCCGGCATCCGCGATTATATCGACGCGACCAAGGCCTATGCCCGCGAATACGGCTATGTCGAAACGATCTTCGGCCGCCGCATCCACTACCCGGAGATACGGTCGTCAAACCCGTCGGTCCGTGCCTTCAACGAGCGCGCCTCGATCAACGCCCGGCTGCAGGGCACCGCGGCCGACATCATCCGCCGCGCCATGATCCGCATGGACGAAGCGCTGGAAAAGGCGAAGCTGTCCGCCCGCATGCTGCTGCAAGTGCATGACGAACTGGTCTTCGAGACGGCCGAAGCGGAGGTCGAGGCGACGATCCCCGTCGTGCGTCATGTGATGGAGAACGCCGCGATGCCGGCGGTGTCGATGTCCGTGCCGCTGCACGTCGACGCCCGCGCCGCCGACAATTGGGAAGAGGCGCATTAGCGCCTCATGCGGATGTCCGCGGCCGACCAGTTGCAATCTGTAGCGATCCTTCGCGCCCCCCTCTGTCCTGCCGGACATCTCCCCCACGACGGGTAGATTGGCAGCTTCGGCGCTGCAACCATCTTGCTCCGTTGGAGATTGGCGAAAGCCGGTAATGGCCGATCTCCCCCCGTGTGGGGGAGATGTCCGGCAGGACAGAGGGGGGCGCTGTCCCTCCGGCTTCCACCGCTAGGTCACGGCACAACCGGCCCTTAAGCCGCCTCGGCCAGGCATTTGGCACAGGTGCCGCGGAACTCGATCACCGCCTTCTTGGCGGCGAAGCCGGTCGAGCGTACCCATTCGTCGAGCCGGTGCCCGACATCATGGTCGGAGAATTCGGTCACCTGCCCGCATGTGTCGCAGATGGCAAAGGCGGTCATCGAATGGCTGTGGTCGTGCGGCTCGGCGCAGGCGACAAAGGAATTGAGGCTTTCGAGCCGGTGCACGAAGCCGGACTTCACCAGCGTGTCGAGCGCGCGATAGACCTGCAGCGGGGCGCGAAAACCCCGATCGCGAAGCTGGTCGAGCAATGTATAGGCGCTGAGCGGCCCGCTGGCGGCCTCGAGTTTCTCGAGCACGCACAACTGGTTTTTCGTCAGCACATCCCTTGCCGCCATGATCCTGTTCCAACCCGTTTTGCGCCGGTTGCTCGTCATTTTCCGCATGCAAGCGGCTTCAATTCTCTCCAGATAGCGACGAACCGGCCTTTTTGCTACTGTTTCTGTGCCGGCGCCGCAAACCTGAAGTGATTGCCCTGAATCACTTGCGTGGCGGACCCTTGCGCTCGGCGGAGGCGGCCCACAGATTGATGTCGGCCTCGCGCGCGTAGGTGTCGATTTCGGCGAGTTCGGCATCGCTGAAATCGAGCGCCTTCAGCGCGCCGACGCAATCCTCGACCTGTTCCGGCCGGCTGGCGCCGATCAGCGCCGAGGTCACCCGGCCCTTGCGCAGCACCCAGGCCAGCGCCATCTGCGCCAGCGTCTGGCCGCGTCGGCCGGCGATGGCGTTCAGCGCCTTGATGTTGACGATGGTCTTGTCGTTGATGAAGGCCGGCCGCAGCGACTTGCCCTGGCTGGCGCGGCTGCCCTCAGGGATGCCGCCGAGATATTTGTCGGTCAGCATGCCTTGCGCCAGCGGCGTGAACACGATCGAGCCGACGCCGAGCCCCTCCAGCGTGTCGAGCAGACCGTCGTCCTCGACCCAGCGGTTGAGCATCGAATAGCTCGGCTGATGGATGATGCAAGGCGTGCCGAGCTGCTTTAATATGTCGGCGGCCTCGCGCGTGCGCTGCGAATTGTAGGAGGAGATGCCGGCATAAAGCGCCTTGCCCGAGCGCACCGCGTGATCGAGCGCGCCCATCGTTTCTTCCAGCGGAGTATCAGGGTCGAAGCGGTGCGAATAAAAGATGTCGACATAGTCGAGCCCCATCCGCTTCAGGCTCTGATCGAGGCTGGCCAGCACATATTTGCGCCCGCCCCACTCGCCATAGGGTCCGGCCCACATCTCATACCCGGCCTTGGTCGAGATGATCAGCTCGTCACGAAAAGAGGAGAAATCCGTCCGCAGGATTTCGCCGAAAGCCGTCTCCGCCGAACCGGGCGGCGGGCCGTAATTGTTGGCGAGGTCGAAATGCGTGATGCCGAGATCGAAGGCCTTGCGCGCGATCGCCTGCTTGGTCCGGTGCGGCGTGTCGTCACCGAAATTGTGCCAGAGCCCGAGCGAGATCGCTGGCAATTTCAGGCCGGATCGCCCGCAGCGATTGTAGACCATGTTCTCGTAACGGTTTTCGGCGGGCACATAGGGCATGGGAGATCCTCAAATCAAAAGCGAGCCCGGCAGTTGCCACCGCGAAAAGGGTGAGTCGGCTCTGCCTCTCACCCTTAGCCTCTCGCCGTTTCTATGGGGAGAGGGATCGCTGAAGCGCTTATGCTACTTCTTTGCCAACAGGCCTTTCTTCTTCGCCAACAGCCCTTCCGCGTCCTTGACGCCCAGTGCCGCAGGCCGTTCGCAGGTGGTCTGCATGGCAACGAGCTTTCCGCTCGCGCCCGACCGCAACATGCCGGTCATCACATCGACGGCATGCAGCGCCAGTTCCATCGAGCAGCGATGCGGCCGTCCTTCCGTGATCGCCAGCGCCATGTCGGCGAGACCGGCGGTGCGGTAGTTGGCCATCATGCCGTGCGAATGCATCTGGTTGGCCACGCCGAATGGATGCTTCCACTTTGGCAGCTTCTTGACCGGCTTGGCGGCATCGGTGAAGCGAACGTCGCCGCCGAAGAAATTCGGATCCGACAAAAACACCGTGCCCAATTCGCCGTAGAGTTCCATCGGCGCATGGCCATGGCTCCACACGTCCCAGCTGGTATTGAGCGTCACCACGGCGCCATTCTCGAACTCCATCACGCCGTGGATGGTCGTCGGCGTCGCGACCAGGATTTTTTCGCCCGCGCGCGGCTTGGACGAGATCGTGCGTTCTGTCGAGGGGATCGAAGCGAAGGCCGCCACCTGCTTCACCGGCCCGATCAGCTGGATCAGGTTGGTGATGTAATAGGGTCCGATATCAAGCACCGGACCAGCGCCAGGCTGGAAGAAAAAATCCGGATTGGGGTGCCAGTGCTCCATCCCATGGCTCATCACATGGCATGTGCCGCTGGTGATCTTGCCGAGCTTGCCACTGTCGATAAGGTTGCGGACGAGCTGGTGCGCGCCGCCGAGGAAAGTGTCCGGCGCCGAGCCGATGCGCAGTCCGTCTTTCTCCGCCAGTTTCTTCAGGTCCAGCCCTTCCTTGACCGACAGCACGAACGGCTTTTCCGAATAGACGTGCTTGCCGGCATCGAGGATCTGTTTCGACACCTCATAGTGCACCGCCGGAACGGTGAGGTTGACGATGATGTCGATGTCGCCGGCCTTGAGCAGTCCTTCGACTGTCTCGGCGCGCAGCTTGAACTCCTTCGCCCGCGCTTTGGCTGCATCCATGTTGATATCCGCGCAGGCGCGCATCTCGATGCCGCGAAACAGCGGCGCCAGCGAAAAATACGCCTTCGAGATGTTGCCGCAGCCGATGACGCCGACCCCAAGTTTTCTTGCCATGCTGGTTTGCTCCTAATAGGTCTTGGCGGCGGTGATCGAGCGGCGGGCGAAGCGCTCGATATCGTAGGGGTTGTCGTGTTCCACGACGTAGTATTTGGCGGCGCTTTTGGCGCGCAGCGCCTGGATCAGACCGGCCCAGTCGATCGTGCCGTGGCCGACATCCGACCAGCCGTCCTCGTCGAGGCCCTCGCCGGGCTTGGCGATGTCCTTGACATGGACGGCGGCGATGCGTTTGCCATGCTTCTCGATCCAGGGCAGCGGATCGTCGCCGCCGCGCACCACCCAGGCGACGTCCATCTCCCAGCCGATGTCGGGCGCTGCCGCCAGGATGTGGTCCTGCGGCACCGAACCGTCGGCAAGCTTCTTGAACTCGAAATCATGGTTGTGCCAGGCAAAGCCGTAGCCGGCCTTTTCAGCCGTCTCGCCGACCTTGGCCAGGCGTTCGCCGAAGCCGCGCCAGCCGGCCGCATCGGTCGGCCTGCTCTCGGCGACCAGATAGGGGCAGATGAGCAGCGTGATGCCGAGCGCGTCGGCGATTTTGCGCACGCCGTCGAAATCGTTCTCGAGCGCATCGATCGAGAAATGGCCGGTCGGCATGGCGAGGCCGTTCTTGTCGAGTTCGGCACGAAATGCCGCGGGGTCGTCATAGACGCCGCCGAACCCTTCTACTTGCGCGAAGCCGAGCTCGCCCAGCATCTTGAGCACCCCTACCCAGGGTTGGAAGTTGCGGGCGCTGTAAAGTTGGAATGACCAATTCATCGTCTCTGTCCGTTCTCTGGGGATGGATGTGCTTGGAGGGTGAATTCTCGGGGTGTTACAGGCGAGTGCCGGTGGCAGCGTCGAACAGCGAAGCGCGCATCGGGTCAAAACCGATGCTCACGGTGTCGGCGTTGTTTGGCGTGCGCTCAGATGTCACCCGCACGGTGAAATTCTGATTTCCGAGCTTTAGCCAGACCAGCGTGTCGGACCCCATGGGTTCGACGACCACGACATTTGCCGTGGCTGTGAACGGCCATCCAGTGCCGCTGTTGAACGCGACATGCTCGGGCCGAATGCCGAACACCGCCGCTCCCGGCACCGGCTCCTTTTCGAAAGCGTAGGTGGCAAGCGGGATCCGCACTTCCTCGGCGACGAAGTGCCAGTTGCCATCGTCCTTCTCCAGCCGGCCGTCGAGGAAATTCATTGCCGGAGAGCCGAGGAAGCCGGCGACGAAACGGTTGACCGGGCGATTGTAGATCTTTTGCGGTGCGTCGAGCTGCTGGATGACGCCGCCCTTCATCACCGCGATGCGGTCGGCCAGCGTCATCGCCTCGATCTGGTCGTGGGTGACATAGATCATGGTGTTCTGCAATTTGCTGTGCAGCAGTTTTATCTCGACGCGCAATTCCGCGCGCAGCTTGGCGTCGAGGTTGGAGAGCGGCTCGTCGAACAGAAAGACGTCGACGTCGCGCACCAGCGCCCGCCCGATCGCCACACGCTGGCGCTGGCCGCCCGAAAGCGCCGACGGCTTGCGTTGCAGCAGCGGCTCGATCTGCAGGATTTCGGCGGCCCGCGCGATGCGCTTGGCGATCTCGTCCCTGGGAATGCCGGCAACGCGCAGCCCGAACGACAGGTTCTTCTCCACCGTCATCTGCGGGTAGAGCGCATAGGACTGGAACACCATGCCGATGCCACGGTCCTTGGGTTCCTCCCAGGTGACGTTCTTGCCCTTGATGAAGATGCGGCCGTCCGAAACGTCGAGCAGGCCGGCGATGCAGTTGAGCAGGGTCGACTTGCCGCAGCCGGACGGCCCGAGCAGCACGATGAACTCACCCTCGGCGACATCGATGTTGAGGGTTTCCAGCACCGAGATAGCGCCGAAATTCAGCGTCAGGTCCTGGATCGAAACGCTGGGATTTTCAAGTCTTCTCATCATCATCCTTTCACCGCGCCGGCGGCGATGCCACGCACGAAAAGCTTGCCGGAAACGAAGTAGACGACGAGCGGCACCAGGCCGGTCAGGATGGTGGCGGCCATGTTGACGTTGTATTCCTTCACGCCTTGCACCGAGTTGACGATGTTGTTGAGCTGCACCGTTATCGGATACGTGTCGGGGCGGGTGTAGACGACGCCGAACAGGAAGTCGTTCCAGATGCCGGTCACCTGCAGGATGATGGCGACGACGAAGATCGGCAGCGACATCGGCAGCATGATGCGGAAATAGATGCCCCAGAAGCCGGCGCCGTCGACGCGCGCCGCCCGGAACAGTTCCTCCGGCATGGAAGTGAAATAGTTGCGGAACAACAGCGTCAGGATCGGCATGCCGAAAATGGAATGGACGATCACCAGGCCGCTTAGGCTGCCGTAGAGGCCGATCTCGCGCAGGATGATGACGATCGGATAGATCATCACCTGATAGGGAATGAAGGCGCCGACGATCAGGATCACGAAGAAAGTATCGGCTCCCTTGAAGCGCCAGTTGGCAAGCGCGTAGCCGTTCACCGAAGCGATGGCGATCGACAGGATGACCGACGGAACGGTGATGCGCACCGAATTCCAGAAGCCGCGCGAGAGCCCGTCGCAGTTGAGGCCGGTGCAGGCGCTGGACCAGGCCTTCACCCAAGGCTCGAAGGTGATCTCGAGCGGCGGCGAGAAGATGTTGCCGAGGCGTATCTCCGGCATGCCCTTGAGCGATGTCACCACCATCACGTAGAGCGGCAGCAGATAATACAGCGCCACCACGATCAGCGTGCCGTAGAGGAAGATGTTGCGGCGCGAGAACACATGCCGCGGCTTCGGCCCTCGCGGCCCGGATGCCTCAAGCCCGATAGAGCCCGTACCGGCAGGCAGGGGAACGGCAAGGTCAGCCACGCTTCTTGCCTCCGAATTCGAGATAGGCCCAGGGAACGATGACGACCACCACCGACAGCAGCATCATGGTCGAGGCGGCGAAGCCCTGGCCGAGGTTCTGGGCGAAGAACATGTAGTCATAGACATATTTGGCCGGCACTTCGGAGGCGATGCCGGGACCGCCGCTGGTTTGTGCGACAACCAGGTCATAGACCTTGACGATGCCGGCAGCGATGATGACCAGCGCGGTGATGAAGACCGGTCGCATCATCGGGATGATGATGAACAGATAGGTCTTCAGGGTGGGTATCCCATCCACCCGCGCGGCCTTCCAGATATCCTCGTCGATGCCGCGCAGGCCCGCCAGCATCAGGCACATGATGAGGCCGGTGCCTTGCCAGAGCGCGGCGATCAGGATGCCGTAGATGACGATGTCGGAATTGTAGAGCGGATCGAAGCTGAAGCTTTCCCAGCCGAGGCCGCGCACCACCCCCTGGATTCCGAACTCCGGGTTGAGCAGCCACTGCCAGACCAGACCGGTGACGATGAAGGAGAGCGCGAAGGGATAGAGGAAGATGGTGCGGAACGTGTCCTCGAAGCGGATCTTCTGGTCGAGCAGCGCCGCCAGTATGAAGCCGAT
Source organism: Mesorhizobium sp. WSM4806 (assembly GCF_055811635.1). Taxonomy (NCBI): domain Bacteria; kingdom Pseudomonadati; phylum Pseudomonadota; class Alphaproteobacteria; order Hyphomicrobiales; family Phyllobacteriaceae; genus Mesorhizobium; species Mesorhizobium sp. WSM4806. Next base: position 124,667 of record NZ_JBVVQZ010000010.1, read on the forward strand.
GACCAGAGAGAACACCAGCGACAGCACGCCGTAGACCAGCAGGTTCTCGATCGAGACCAGCCAGCGCGGCGTCGACCACAGCCGATAATACTGGTCGAGCCCGACGAAGTTCAGCCGCGGCAGCAGTTTTGAATTGGTGAAGGAATAGAGCACCGTCCACGCGCTGCCGCCGACGAAGATCACCAGTGCGGTGAGGACCATCGGAATAGAGGCGACCTTGGCGTTAAGGTTGCGGAAGAGTTGGTTGGGGCGTTCGCTCTTGCTCATCTGCACAGCCGGGCTGGATCGGGTAAGGCCGAAGGGTCAGGGCCAAGGGTCAAGACTTGACCCGGAGCTCCCGGCCCCGCGGTCGCGGGCCGGGAGCGAGCGGTTCGTCGATCGTCAGTCCGCTGAGGCGACGATGTCGGCGAAGCGCTTTTGCGCCTCTTCCACGGTCATGTCCGGCTTGGCGAAGAACTCGGAGAAAAGGTCCTCCTTCTGCTTTTGGGTGTCTTGCGACAGCAGCTGGTCCGTCCAGGGCATGACGCTGCCCTTGGCCAGGATGTCGAGCCCTTTCTTCATGCAGTCGTTCGCCGCCTTGAGGTCGATATCGCCGCGGACCGGCAGCGAGCCCTTCTTGAGGTTGAAGGCGACCTGCGTCTTGGGATCGAGCAGCGTTTCGGCCAGCGCTTCCTGCGCCTTGGACTTTTCCGCGTCCTGCAGCAGCGGGAAGTAGAAGGCATCGCCGCCGGTGGCGATGACCTCGTTCAGGCCAAGGCCGGGAAGACACGTATAGTCCTTGCCGGCGGTCTGCCCGGCAACCTGGAACTCGCCCTGCGCCCAGTCGCCCATGATCTGGCCGCCGGCCTTGCCGGAGATGACGAGATTGGTGGCCTGGTTCCAGTCCTGCACATTGGTGTTCTTCGCCATCTTGCGGGCATCGTCCGCGGCCTTGAATACCTTCGCGACCTCGGGCCCGGCGGCGAATTCGGCATCCTTGTCGCGATAGACCTTCAAGAAAGCGTCCGTGCCGCCGACCGCCGTAAGCAGCACGTCGAAGGCGCCCGAGGATTGCCAAGGCTGCCCGCCGACCGCCAGCGGTATGATGCCTGCCTTCTCCAGCGCGGGGGCGGCCGCGACATATTCATTCCAATTCTTCGGCACCGGCACACCGGCCTTTTCGAAGGCCGCGTTCGACAGCCACAGCCACTGCCAGGAGTGAATGTTGACCGGCACGCAATAGATCTTGCCGTCGAGGGTACAACCGTCCAGCAGGCTCTTCGGCTGCACGATTTCCGCCCACTTGTCCCTGGTGGCGAGCTCGGTCAAATCGCGCATCAGACCGGCCTGCACCAATTCTTCCGCTTGCCTTCCGTGGTTGAACTGGGTGGCGCCCATCGGGTCGCCGCCAGTGATGCGGCTGATCATGATCGGCCGCGCCGTGCCGCCGGAGCCGGCGATAGCGCCGTCGACCCAATGATTGCCTGTCGCGTCGAACGCCTTGGCGAATTCGGCGACCGCCGCCGCCTCGCCGCCCGAAGTCCACCAATGGGTGACTTCCAGATCGGTCGCTGCCGCCGGGCCGGCGAATGGCAGCGCGGTTGTCACTGCCAACGCAGCGGACATGAATTGGTATCGCATTTCGGCTCCTCCCAGAATCTGAAACGTTACAGATTTTCGATACGGCAATTGTTGGAAACGCGCAACCCCCGAACAGGAGCAGCTCGGCATTTTTTCGAGCCGCGAACAAACCCGCCGCGCAATGCCCGCCTACTGCACCGCAGCAAGGCAGGTTGCCTTGCAAAGATGATGCTGCAATGCGTGAAATTCGGCAAAACCTTGCTCAGCGGCAAGCCTTGCCGACACACACCGACTTTGCGTCGAACGGAGCGCCGCTCATCCAGGCTAGCTTTTACTGGCCGCTGCGCGATGGCAAGTGACAATCTGTAACGTTTCAGTATATAGGGTGTTCATCACCGATTGCCGACCTGCACGGCAACTGCTATGCGCCTGACGGGCGGGATGAATGGACAGAGATCAGACGGAAAAGGACGACGAGGGCTCGGGCCGGCCGACATTGAAGACGCTTGCCTTCATGACCGGGCTGGGCGTCACCACCGTGTCGCGGGCGTTGAAGGACGCGCCCGAGATCGGCGCCGAAACCAGGCGACGCGTCCAGCTCGTCGCCAGGCAGATTGGTTACCGGCCCAACCGCGCCGGTGTGCGGCTGCGGACCGGCAAGACCAACGTCATCAGCCTCGTGCTTAACACCGAGCGCGAGATCATGAGCTTTGTCTCGGACATCATCTACGGCGTCTCGGAAGTCATTGCCGACACACCCTATCACCTGATCGTCACGCCCTATTCACGCTCTCAGGATCCCCTGGACCCGATACGTTATCTGGTGGAAACCGGTTCCGCCGACGGCGTCATCATTTCGCGCACCCAGCCGAATGACCCCAGGGCCCGTTACATGCTCGAGCGTGGCATTCCCTTTGCCACGCATGGCCGCACCGACATGGGGCTGATCCACCCCTATCATGATTTCGACAATTACGCGTTCGCGACCGAGGCTGTGCGCCACCTGGCCGGCATCGGCCGCCGCAGGCTGGCTCTGCTGGCGCCTCCAGTCGAACTGACCTACCACAGTCATACGCTGAACGGCTTCACCGATGCGCTGAGCGAGGTCGGCGCCAGCGAGATCCCGTTCAACACCGTTTCGGTCGACCATTCGATCGATCAGATCAGGATGAGGACCGCGCAGCTGATGCGCCGCGACGTCAGGCCTGACGGTTTCGTCAGCAGTGCCGCTGCCGCGACACTCGCCATCGTCGCCGGCATCGAGGACGCCGGCCTCAAGCTCGGCCGCGATGTCGACGTGGTGTCCAAGCAGTCGTCCGACCTGCTGCACCTGTTCCGCAGGGAATTGCTGGTCGTCAACGAGAACTTCCGGCTGGCCGGCGCCGAGCTCGCCCGCTCAGTGTTGGGCTGGATCGGCGGCGCAACACCTGGCTCCTTGCAAAGCCTGAGCAAGCCTGGCGAGGTTACGGCCTATCGCCGTCCCGACTAGAGCGAATACCTTCAAATTGAACTGGGCATCCCGCTCCATCTATTTGTTTTAGTCGCATTTCTGCGGCGCCAAGTGATTCCACTGGCTGCAAAAAAATGCGCGCTGCTGACTGGCCTGGGGCCGACGATACGGACCGGCAGGTGCGGAACCTGGACCTTCAAAAGCGGACAGGGATGACGGCGACTGCCGTAAAATGGGGCATCGAAGATAGGTGGATGCACGGAGATGATGGGGCCACTCCAATCAGCTTCCCAATGCTAGCCTTACGGCTGAGATCTGAAGCGGTTCATCTCGGCCTCTAATCACATGAAATCCGAGGTTCTCCGCGACGACATGTGGAGGTAGAACACGGATACCGGCGAGAAGATCTGCGGAGACCAGGATAGGTTGACCGAGAGCCTTGGATAGCGACTCCAGACGTCCAGTGGTGTTCACGACATCGCCGAAATACGCGATCTTGTGTCGCTCAAGGCCAATCTCAGCGGTAACGACCGGGCCGCAATGCAGGACGGCGCGAAACTCCGGCACCTGTCCGAAACGCGCTTGCCACGCCGCCGCCTGATCCCTTATGACCGCCGCGAAGTCGAAGACGCAACGAAGACACGCGGCGTCCCGCATGCCGCGATCCATGGGCCAGGTGACCACCGCCATATCCCCGATGTAGTCGTCAATAGAGCCGTGGGAGCGACGAACAGGAGACGCAAGTGCGTTGAATATCTGTCCGAGGTAGGCCTGGGTCTCCAGATCTCCGTACCGATCCGCGAAGTGCGTGGAGCCACTGACATCGAGGAACAGAAAGATCCGCTCCTCCTTGATGGGACGGTGATAACGACCGAGAAGCAGGCTGGTGAACAGGCTTGGCCCGATAAGGTCACGTACTCGGAACACGAATGCGACGAGGGTGGAGACGCCGAGTGAATACAGAAGACCGGACTCCGACATCACCATGGCTTCGCGAGCGGTGCTCATATAGCCGAGGAGATGGTGAAGCGCTGTGCCAGCGGCGGCATTGCCGATCAAGATCGTCAATACGTAGGTTGCGATCGTAGCCACGACGAAGACCGGCGTTGCCGCTTGCCGGATCACATTGCGCCATCGGCGCAAGATAAAGCCGCGCTCATACAACAGAATAGGCGTGCCGATGAACACGCCCCTGACTGCGGAGTGCAGTGCTTCGACATCGAACATCAGTGCGTAGGCCAAGCCCGCTACTGCCCCCACAATGGGTGCGAGGAGCCACTGCAAAGGGCGACGAAAGCGGTCCCGGCCGCGCCAAATATTCATTTCGTATCGGAGGGATTGCCCCGGGTGTGATTTCATCAGTTTTTGCCTTGGGCATGGTCGATCATGTATCGTGGCATGGCCGTTTTGCTCAGGCTAGACTCGCCACCTGAATTATGGCGTCTGCAAATGCCTTCGGTGCTTCCTGAGGAAGATTATGCCCTACGCCGCCGGATATGAGCCGGTGCTCGTATTTGCCGGAGAACATCTTGGCGTAGGCGCTGGGGTCGGGATGCGGCGCGCCGTTGGCGTCGCCCTCCAGAGTGATCGTCGGCACTGCGATGACCGGAGCTTTCGCAAGTCGCTGCTCCAACTCGTCATATTGTGGCTCGCCTTCCGCCAACCCAAGCCGCCAGCGGTAGTTGTGTACTACGATGTCGACATGATCCGGATTGTCGAAGGCGGTGGCGCTGCGCTCGAAGGTGGCGTTGTCGAAATTCCACTGCGGAGAAGCGAGTTGCCAGATCAGCTTGGCAAAATCCCGCGTGTATTTCCCGTAGCCAGCGCGGCCCCGCTCAGTGGCGAAGTAATATTGGTACCACCATGGCAGCTCGGCCTTTGGCGGCAGAGGCAACTTGTTGGCCTCCTGGCTGCCGATCAGGTAGCCGCTGACCGAGACAAGGGCCTTGCAGCGTTCCGGCCACAGCGCCGCGACGATGTTGGCCGTGCGTGCGCCCCAGTCGCAACCGCCGACGATCGCCTTATCGATTTGCAGTGCATCCATCAGCGCAATGACATCAATCGCGACCACCGCCTGCTGGCCATTGCGTGGCGTTTTGTCGGAGAGGAACCGCGTGGTGCCATAGCCGCGTAGATATGGAACGACGACCCGAAAGCCTTTCGACGCCAAGATCGCCGCAACGTCGACATAGGTGTGGATGTCGTACGGCCATCCATGCAGGAGGATAACGACCAACCCTTTGCCAGGACCGACCTCGGCATATCCAATGTCGAGCACGCCAGCTTGAACCTGCTTCAACGGACCGAACGACGTGTTTGCTTGTGGTTCGATTGTGCTGGCGTCCGGTTTCGTAATGCTGGACTGCGCATTTGCCGAGCCCGTCATGGCAAACTGAGCGGCCGCAACGGTGGTGACGGCCACGCCCAACAAGTGGCGTCGATGGAGGTCGATCTGTTCGGTCATAGTGGTTTGTATCCGTTGATAAGGCATGGTGCCTGGTGGAGGATTATCTTCGGTCGACTGCCACATCGGACACGTTGACCGTGATAGGTGCGAATGCTTGGTTTGCGACCCCCTCGGCGTCATGCAGGAGCACACGCCGCCGTGTCGGGAATACGAACCCGTCAAAGGTTTTGTGGTCATAAGCGTAGTGTGCGACCGGCGGGTTTCCCGTCACGTCGGGCGAATAGTCCATGCGCCGCTGCATAAACGCATCGTCGAAATAAAAGACCTGATCGGCGTTATGGTTGGCGATGGTCTTAGGGAACGTGACGGCCAGCCGTCGCCACGTTTGCGCGCCCTCTCTCCAGGGGGCGATTTCTCGTGCTTCGACACCGGGCAGGGTGAAGACGAACGGCGCCGTGAGGTAGTTCCATACGGCGGCGCTCGTGAAGTACGCCACCTGGATCGCATCCCAGGGTGTGCTGCCATCCAGAAAGGGCAGCGGAAATGAGCCACGTGGATTGAAACGTTCCTCGATGATGCGGCCGTCGCGCGTAGCGATAGCGATCCGTTCGGGACCGACATCCAGCACGGACATACGGTCTGGCGCTGTGAAGGGCGCAAAAACGATGCGCTCGCGATGTGGATCGAGCGTGACCGTCTGCTTGGAATAGATGTCCGGCCAGCCCCTTGCAGCCCAAAATACGCCCCCGAGCGACATTTCCGCAGTGATGCTTGTAACGTTACCCCAGTTCTGCAAACCGCCATGCGCCTCTAGAACCGCCGTCAAAAGCTTGTCCATTTGATTCTCCTCTGGCGCGTTACCAGGCTGCCCCACTGAGTTTTCGCTTGGTTAGGCGGCCACGGCGATGCCGGACCGCGCCGGCGAGGCGTTGAGCGAAAGATTTGGGATGAGTTTCTGCCGCGCCGCTTCATAGGCGTGCCAGTCGGCGACGTCGGGAAGCGAGGGAATAGTCACCAACTCGCCCTGGTCGAGGCCGGCAACGGCCGCGTCGACGAGGTCATCGGACTGCATGATCGCCTTGCTCGGCAGATCGTCGAGTGAACCTCCTGATACGTCCCAGAAATTGGTGGCGATGGCGCCGGGCAGAACCGCCTGGATGCGCAGCTTCTTGTCCGCAAGCTCCTTGTGGAGCGACAGGCTGAAAGCGAGCACAAAGGCTTTCGTCGCACCATAGACACCGTTGAGGATTTCCGGCGCGATGGCGACTGCTGACGAGATGTTGATGATTGTGCCGCCGCCTCGCGCCACAAAGGCCGGAGCCGCTGCATAAGTCAGGCGGGTCAACGCCGTGATGTTGAGCCCGATCATCGCTTGCATCTTGTCGATGTCGGATTCCAGGAGCGGCGCGACAGCGCCGATGCCAGCGTTATTGACCAACATCGTGATGGCGGGATCGGCGCCGAGCAAGGTCTCGATCCGGCCCAGATCCGCCTTGTCGTTGAGGTCAGCCGCAACGGTGTTGACGCTGCAATTCGTTGAGCCGGCGATGTGCCTGGCCACTTTGTCCAGCCTCTCCAGGCTGCGCGCCACGAGAATGAGGTCATAGCCGCGGCGCGCGAGCCGGTCGGCGTAGATCGCTCCAATCCCGGCGGAAGCGCCGGTCACCATCGCGATGCCCATTTTGGAATACGTCATGATTGCTCTCCCATTCGATTGCGCTGGCAACTGCGCGTCAAACCATCAGCCGCAAACCTGGCTTGGATCGCCGGCTAAGTTTGGCGGCGGGACGGTGACCCGTCCCGCTCACCCAATTTCGGTTGCTGCTTAAAGCGGCAGCGGCTTGCCCGCCTGCTCCGCCACCATGTACTTGGCGTACCAGTCCGGCCAATTCTCATCGCGTTGGCCGCCGTTGCGCTTCTCGTGCTCGCCGTGGGCTAACCCCGCGCGCCACATTGCGGCCGCAAGGTCCGCTACCGAAGCATAGTCCGTCGTATTGGAATCGACCCGGCCAGGGAGCCGGGTGGTGACCTCCTGCAGCAGCCACTCGTTGCCGTCTGGATCCTTGAAGGTTGCGTAAGAGGAATAGCTCTGCCGCTCCGGATGCCTGCCGCTGACCGCTGGTTTGCCCGGACCGGCGCGGTGGAACACTTCGCTCACCTCGACGCCGTGGCCAATGAGTTCGGCGCGCGCGGCGTCAATGTCCGACACGACGAGGAAAAGCCCGCTTGCGGAGCCGGGCGCGGCCGGCGTGATGCCGGTGCCGAAATGGATCGAGGCCGGCGAGCCCGGAGGCGTGAACTGCATCGCCCGGAACGCGTCGCCGACGACGAAGTCGCCGTCGAGCCTCCAGCCCAGGCCTTCGTAAAACTGCTTGGAGCGTGCTGCGTCCGAAACTGGGATAACCACGGCCTCGAGCTTCATGTCGAGCGTCCGCGTTTCGATCGGTTTTTCGCTATGCGTCTGAGTGGTGCTGCTCATGTCGATCTCCTTAGGTTTAACCTGTTGAGCGTTGAACGCGTCCGGGCTGGGGCCTGGTACGCGCGCCTCAGAAATCTTGTCGGAGCGGTCGGAACGCCGCACGCAATTCGGCGGAAAACAGTTCGGGCTGCTCCCAGGCGGCGAAATGACCGCCCTTGTCGACCTCATGAAAGTAAATCAGGTTTGGATAGGCGCGCCGGGCCCACGTCTCCGGGGCCAGATAAGTTTCCTCCGGAAAGACCGTGATGGCCACCGGCAGCGCGATCTCGAGGGTCCGCTCCACGGCCGCAAAAACAACGCTGCGTCCACCGTACTCCCAGTACAGCCGCCCTGCTGAGGTCGCGCTGTTGCTCAGCCAGTACTGCGTAATGTCGTCCAGCACCTCGTCCGGGGTCTTTTCGGGATCGCTGTTGTCGTATGTCCAGCGCGAGAAGCCCGGATGTCCGAGCATCCACGCCGCGAGGCCTGTGGGAGAGTCATTGATGGCGTAGCCGATCGTCTGCGGCCGGGTGCCCATCATCGTAGCGTAGGATCTGTTCCCCATCTTGGCACCAGCGCTGAGCGCGTCAAACGCTGCGCGTTCCTTATCCGTGAGTCCCGTTGGCGCTGGCCCGCCGACGGCGAGCACCGCGGCAATCTCGGGCGGCACCACCGCCGGCAAGTTAATATGAATGCCGAGCAGACCTGTCGGCGCCTGGCGCGCCATCGCGCTGGAGACGGGGGAGCCCCAGTCGCCACCCTGTGCGACGTAGCGGGTGTAACCCAGGCGCTTCATCAGCTCCGCCCAGGTTTGCGCGATGCGATCCGGTCCCCAACCCGTCTCTGTCGGTTTGCCGGAGAAGCCATATCCCGGCATCGAAGGCAGGACGAGATCGAACGCGTCCTCCGCTCGTCCGCCATGAGCTGTGGGATCCGCCAGCGGGCCCACGGTCTTGAGCAGTTCGAACACCGACCCGGGCCAGCCATGCGTCATGATCAGCGGCAAAGCATTGGGATGCTTCGAGCGGACGTGAATGAAGTGAATGTCCACGCCGTCGATCGTTGTCATGAATTGAGGCAGGGTGTTGAGCTTGGCCTCGGCCTTTCGCCAGTCGTAGCCGGTGCCCCAATACTTGACGAGCGGCTTCAGCTTCGCCAACTGTATGCCCTGCGACTGGTCATCGACCGTCTCGCGATCCGGCCACCGTGTTTCGGCGATGCGCCGACGAAGGTCTTCGAGCGCCGCTTGCGGGATGCCGACGGTGAAGGGCCGGATCGAGCGATCTTCGGCCGCACTGGCGTTGGCCAAGGCGGAAAAGATGCAAAGCCCGAATGCCAGCACGGTCGCCAACTTGTGGAGCTTCATGGCTGAATCTCCTTGCCCGGCGAGTGGAACGTCACCGTTTGCTTGGTGAAGACGTTACCTTCGGCGTCCACCACCTCGACTAGGACCTTGTGCTGTCCGCGCGGCATGCCCACCAGGATGATGGTGTCGCTCTGACCGTAGTCCGCCCACGCCCATGGCAGGTCGTCGACGGTGAGGTGCAGATGCCCGACGCGCGGAGACACATTGCGCGCGGCCGGCCCACCGACAGGCAGGATGCGCAGGTTCTCCACCCGGTACGGGATGAACACCACGCCCCCGGCCAACGGACCCGGAAGCGGCGGCTCCACGATCAGCTTTGGGGCGGGCTCGTTGTCGATGGGCACGACCGTGCTCTGGGCGAACGCACCCGTGGCGAACACGGTGCAAGCCGCGAGTGCGGTGAGCGTCTGGATGAGAAGGTTCATTGCATTCTCTCCTTTTGGAGATGCGCTGGGGGTTAATCGCCAGGCGGAGGATGACGCGCACGTCCGGCGCGCCATCCCCGCTCAACACTTCACGCCGTCCGCAACGTCTTGAACGATGCGCGCACGTCGTCGGTGAAGTACTTCGGCTGTTCCCATGCCGCGAAGTGGCAGCCCTTGGGCGGGTGGCCGTAATGCAGGAGCTTCGGGAACGCGCGCTCGGTCCAACTCTTCGGCGCCGTGTAGATCTCGCTGGGGTTCGCGCTCACGCCGACGGGAATGGTGATGCCTTTGGCGTCGAAGAAGCCCGCCTTCGCCGTTTGCCGGTGTTCCCAATAGAGCCGGGCCGACGAGATGGCCGTGTTGGTCAGCCAATAGAGCGTGATGTTGTCGAGGATGTCGTCGCGGGTAAGGCCCTCCGGCTCCCCATCGAAGGAGCGGGCTATCAGTGCATAACTGTCCGCATCGTGATCGAGAATCCATGACGCCAGGCCGACCGGTGAATCGACGAGCCCGTAAAGCGTCTGCGGACGAAGCGCCATCTCGTTGGCATAGCCCAGGCCGAACTTGTAAAAGAAGGCGACCTGCTCGTAGGCGCGCTTTTCGTCGGGCCCGAGATCGGCGGGAGGCGGACTGCCGGCGGCAAGCGCCTTCACAATCTCGGGCGGAATGGTCGCTGGCATATTGGTGTGGATGGCGATCAGCTCGGGAGGCGCCATCAGAGCCATCTGTTCGGTGATGAGAGCCCCCCAGTCGCCGCCCTGTGCAACAAACCGGTTATAGCCCAGGCGCTTCATCAGCACGGTCCACGCTTTCGCGATGCGCGCCGGATCCCAACCGGGTTGGGTCGGTTTGGCGGAAAAGCCGTAGCCCGGCATCGACGGGATCACCACGTCGAACGCGTCGGCCGCGGTTCCGTCATGCGCCGTGGGGTTCGTGAGCGGATCGATGACCTTCAGCAGCTCGATGACCGAACCGGGCCAGCCGTGCGTGATGATGACCGGCAGCGCACCCTGATGGCTTGATTTCACGTGGATGAAGTGGATGTCCAGCCCGTCGATCTCGGTGACGAAATGCGGCAGCGACTTCAGCTGCGCCTCGCACTTGCTCCAATCATATTCCGTTCCCCAGTACTGAATGAGCTTCTGCATCGTCGCGAGTTGCACGCCTTGTGTGTCGCCTGCCGCCAACGTCGCCGAAGTCCGCCGAGAAGCTGCTTCGGACACCAACTCGTGATCGGGCCAGCGCGTGGCGGCGATGCGACGGCGTAGCTCGTCGATCTCCTCCTGCGGGAAGCTGACGGTGAAGGGGCGGATTGAACCGGCATCGGCCGCGGCCGCCGGCTGAGACGAGGTGAAGTTGAACGCGGCAGCACCTGCCGAAGTGGCAAGCAATGCGGTGGCCGATGTGGCAAGAAAGTCGCGCCGATTTGGCGCCGGTGATGCCGTGGACATGATCAGTCTCCTTCGTTGCGCGATGCCATTAGAGGGGTTGAACACTTTAGTTGTGCTCTCACTCCAGTGCGCGCTCCATCGGACGTAGGTTGGTCGTGACCGCGTGTTCGTTTATGGCGGTCATACCTAGGTTTATAGGCCTCGACGGCCCCGAGCGTCCCTCGGTTGAACGGATGCGCTTCGACGATTGGACTTTGCGGTCTGCTGAGCCTGATCGTGCCCAGCGATCGGCGACGCGCTAGTCGCTCTCACCGGCATTGTTTTTCAATGCAACGTCGAGGCAGCGAGACAGCGTGTCGCCGTCAAAAGGCTTGCTCAAAAAGCAGACGGCGCCTCGAACCAGCGCTTGAGCGCGCGCCTTTTCATCGGGAAAGGCCGTGATGAAAATGATGGGCGTTTTATGTCCACGCGAGCGCAAGACATCGTGCAACTCGATTCCGCTCATCTCCGGCATCTGGATGTCTGAAATCAGACACAAGGTTTGAGTCAGTTGTTCCGAGTGCAAGAACGCACGTGCGGATGGGAACGCGTGGGCGACAAACCCAAGCGACCGTACAAGACTCGCAGTTCCGCTTCGGATGGATTCGTCATCGTCGACGATTGAAATAACGGGGGTGTCTGGCAAGCGATTGGCCCATCTATGCACACCGACAATGGTACGAGTCGGCTGTGTTCGAAAGTCATACATAGATATGAGGCTACGAGGACATTTCCCGGCCGATACCGAGTGCTTCGGCCATTTTGACCAGGTCCGCGAGCGATTTCGCACGCATCTTCTTCATCGCATGGCCGCGATGAATCTTAACCGTAATCTCGCTGAGGCCGATGTGAGCGGCGATCTGTTTGTTCATTAAGCCAGTAGCGACGAGCGCCATCACCTCCTGTTCGCGCGACGTCAGGCTGTCGAACAGGCCCTTTAAGTCGAGCCGTGCGCGATCGGCATCCAGTCTGGCCCGGTCGCGGGTGATCGCGGCGGTGACGGCATCCAACATATCCTGGTCGCGAAACGGCTTGGTGATGAAGTCGACGGCGCCGGCTTTCATAGCCCGTACGGACATGGGGATATCGCCGTGTGCAGTGATGAAGATGATGGGAATATGGACATCGGCCTTGGTCAACTCGGCATGAAGCTCAAAGCCGCTCAACCCCGGTAGCCGAACATCGAGAACCAGGCAGCTCGGGATCGGAGGCAGCTTGCTTTGCATGAGTTCGTTCGCCGAATGGAATAGTTCGGCGCGCAAACCGACCGAGCGGAATAACAGGCCGAGCGCGTCGCGGATTCCGGCGTCGTCATCGATCACATAGACAGCAGGCTCGACTTCTGTCGTCGGCTGCAAACTGTTCGGTGCGACTTTGATCACAGACGGATCCTCGTCATGCGGAGACAGAGCGAATTGCGCTAAAATGAAATATGGCACCCCGGGGCGTGTTCGGGGCCGCCCACAACCGCCCATCGTGGGCTTCGACGATCGATCTGCAGATCGACAGGCCCATCCCCATGCCGTCGGGCTTTGTCGTGAAGAGCGGGTTGAATATTCGATCCACGTCTTGCGGACCAATTCCTGTTCCAGTGTCCGCAACCGAAACTGTTACGTGGCCATCGTCATGCAACTTGGATTTCACGGACAGCACCCGCGCCCCGCCGACCGCAGCCATGGAATCGATGGCGTTCGTGATCAGGTTTACAAGCAACTGCTGTAGCTGGATTCGATCACCTGTTACCCGCGGCAGGCGTTCATCCAGCTCGGCTTCGACCATTATCCGGTGTTTCGCCAGACCCTCTCGCACCAGGGTGAGTGTTTCCCCGATAAGGCCGTTGAGGTCGAGCGGAGCTCGCTTGCGGTCTTCTTTCTTGAAGATCGTTCTAATTCCGTCGATCACCGCAGCCGCGCGATGACCACCGGCGATAATCTGCTTGAATGCCTCCTTTGCTTCCTCCAGATCGGGCATCGAGCGACCGAGAAAGCGCAAGCCCGCATCGGCGCTCGTTATCATGCCAGATAGAGGTTGTTTGACTTCATGCGCAACCGTGGCCGCGACTGCGTCGCCGGTTACCAGCCGCGCCTCGCGCTCGTGACGCTGGCCACGGACCGCTCCGAGAAGCCGCGTATAAAGGGTTGTTATCTCATGAAGCAGAACCATAAGGACGAGACCGCTGGACAGAACTCCGAAGATGCGGACGGTATACCAGCCAAGGCTGAAGCGGGCCGGATCGGGGTAATAGCTTAAAGGCATCTCTATCGTGAATAAGATCATGACGACCATCAACCAAAGATCGAGCATTGAGTGTCGCCGGATCCAGAGCACGACGATGGCGACGATACTCAACAACGCGACCGGCGCACCCACATAGGGCCACACCGGGCTAAGGCGAGTGGAATCGAGGGTCACGCGCGGTAACGACGCTTCGCCCGCTATGAAAAGAAAAGACGCTAACGAGACCACAGCTGCAGTCAGGGCGACACTGACAGCGATCTGCCCCCGCACGGTACCCTGTCGAAATCGTTTGCTGGGGTTCGAGCCCTTTGAGAGGGCATAGCCTATGACAAATAGGGGAAAGCCAGCGTGCTGGAAAAAGTAGATCCATGACGTACTCTGCATGCCGCCCACCAGGCCGCCCTTTGGCGTGAACAGACCTGGAAATGCCAGAACAAACGGGATCAGCATGAGCGCTGTAAAGAGATATCCGCTTGCAATCAGGAGCGTGGCACGTGAGCGCAGGATGGAAAACTGAGTGTACAGGAGGATTGCGGTGATCGAATCGTTCACGAACATCGCTGTCGCATAGGCAGGGACGAAGGCGTCGACCCGGCTCAGATGGATGCCCGAGAGCGGACTAACAGTGATCAACACGTAGACGGCCAACAGGCCAAGCACAAAAACGAGAGCGAGCTGCTTCTGCGCCTGACTTGGCGGCAAGCTCGAGAGGACGAAAAAATCGTCCTCTGGGACTGTCACGACTGTCCTCTCCATAAGATACTCATCGCAGCGGCTGCAGCGCGCGGCACGAAAGTCATGGCGCTCGAAAATGATAAAGCTATTTTGCCTGAACTCATCGTCATTCTACCACCCGGGCTGCCAAGTAACAACGAACCAGGAGGCGCGTCAGCGAGATCGCACTTTCCTGCCAATGACCCGATCTCGAACGTGGATCTTCCCCGATCGGCGATTGGGCCGTGGCCCATCAAAACCGAGCAGCGGCGGATTGGGCTGCCCTGCTTGTTCGGCTTGTGCCCGGATCGACTCGAGTCCGTAGGCTCGGGCGCACAAAGATTCGTCAGCGCGTGCCAATGACCGCAATGGGTCCGGCTCCGGCTGCTCGGTGTTGGGCTGGAACGGCGGCGCAACACCTGGCTCCTTGCAGAGCCTGAGCAAGCCGACCGGGGGTTCTGGCCTATCGCGCTCCTGACTGATCTTTTTGTTCAAGCATCGGATTTTTTCCCAAACCAGAAGTCACAGATGCGTGCCTGGCGGCCGCTCTGCCCCGGGTTCTCTGGAACCCGACCCGAATGCATCGTCCCGTCAACATATGTTGACACGAGACGATTTCGTCAACTAATGTTGACGCATGATCGATGTCCGCCAACTGCCCACACCTGACCAGCCGGAGGAAGCATTGGCTGCGGTCGTTGCGCTTCGGCGAGCGGCTGACCTATTGGAGCGTAGAGCGGTCAACTATGTCTGCTTTTGGAAGGCGATCGACAGCTCGAACGACGCCCATTGCGGCGCAAAGCGGAACGGCGCTTAAGCCGTGTTTCGGGCTTTTGATCCGAGTTCCCGTGCTAGCTCAACGAATGCTCTGTGCGCCGCGGATGGATTCCGTCGTCCCGGGTAATAGATGCAGAGTTCGTCGGAAGGCGGCAGCCATTCCTTCAGAACGCTGATCAACCGCCCTGCCTCAATATCCTCGCGCACGTCACGTTCCATTACGTAGCCCAGCGCCACGCCTTCGAGCACTGTGCCGCGGGACAGGCTTGCCTCATCCAAAGTCATCGGTCCGTTCACATCGATCAATAGCGGTTCCCCATCCTTCTCGAAGCGCCAGCGAAAGAGCGCGCCATTCGGCAGCCGGATACGGATACACCGATGTTGAAGGAGGTCAGTCGGTGTGGAAGGCGTACCATAGCTTTTGAAATAGTCGGGCGAGCCTATGACCACATTTCTCTGCGGCCGACCCAGCGAGATCGCAATCATGTCACTCGGCACGAGGGTGGCGCGACGCACGCCCAGGTCGAATCCTTCCGCGACGATGTCCAAGAGCCGTCCCTCGGTGACCAGATCGATATGGACCTGCGGGTAACGCCTGATGAACTCCAGAAGCAGGGGTGAAAGGATTTCTCGCGCGGCAGTGGCATAGGAATTGATGCGGAGCGTTCCCGTGGGGTTTGCCTGCTTTGAGCGCGCTTCATCCATGGCACCATGGATGTCCTGCAACGCTGGACGGACGCTCTCGACGAACAGGCGACCGGCATCCGACAGAGATACGCTGCGGGTGGTTCGGTTGAGCAAGCGAACGCCAAGGTGGGCCTCCAGCTTGCCGACGGCATTGCTAAGGGCAGTCGTCGACATTCCCAGTTCAAGCGCCGCGCCGCGGAAAGAGGATCTGCGAGCAACGGCTACGACAGCTTCCAGATCGTGAAGGCCTGGTCTCGCCATTATCCCACTTTCCGCAATTCGACATCCATACTTATCCCAATTATCCGAACATCGAAATACGCCTACTTGTGGAGCGAACAATTCCCCAGAGGAGATGAGAGATGCAACTGCCTCAGGCGATCCAGGCTTATTTCGAAGCGGATCGGAAGAACAACTGCGAGGCTCTGCTGGCCTGTTTCGCGCCGAGCGCCGCTATCCATGACGAGGGCCGCTCCCACTCCGGGCACTATGCCATCGGCAATTGGTGGGAATGGTCGAAAGCCAGGTATCGGCACGTCGCCGATCCGCTCGAAGCCCTCACTGACGAGCACGGGACGAAGGTGATCGCCAAAGTCACTGGCGAGTTTCCCGGCAGCCCTGCAAATCTCACCTACATCTTCCGTCTGATGGGCGACAAGATCGCAGCCTTGGAGATCGGCGCATGAGCGACTTCCTGAACCTGTCAGGCAAGCGCGCCCTGATCACTTCCGGCACAAAGGGAGCCGGTGCCGCAACCGTCGACCTGTTCCGCAAACTCGGCGCGCGTGTGCTGACGACGGCCCGCTCGTTCCCCGCGAACTCTTCGGCGGAGCTTTTCGTGGCTGCCGATCTTTCCACCAGCGAAGGCTGCTTCACGGTGGCCGAAGCTGTCAGGGGTAAGTTGGGCGGCGTCGACATTATCGTTCACATGCTCGGCGGTTCTTCCTCGCCGGCAGGCGGCTTCTCGGCGCTGGGCGACAGTGATTGGCACAAGGAACTCAATCTCAACCTGTTTCCCGCCGTGCGGCTCGACCGAGAACTGATACCGGGAATGATCGCGCAGGGAAGCGGCGTGGTGATCCACGTCTCTTCCATCCAGAGGCTGCTTCCCCTGCCGGAAGCCACGACCGCGTACGCCGCGGCGAAGGCGGCGTTGTCGACCTACAGCAAAAGCCTCTCCAAGGAGGTGTCGCCGAAAGGCGTGCGTGTCGTTCGCGTGTCACCAGGCTGGATTGAAACCGAGGCCTCCGTCGAGCTCGCCCGACGTCTCGCGGATGAGGCAGGCACCGACGTCGAAGGCGGCATGAACATCATAATGGACTCCCTCGGTGGAATCCCCCTCGGTCGCCCCTCAAGCCCTGCCGAGATCGCCAATCTCGTCGCCTTTCTGTCTTCCGATCGTGCCTCTTCGATCACGGGTGCGGAGTACACAATCGACGGAGGAACCGTGCCTACAGTGTAAAAAAGGCCCATGCTTGCCGGCTTAGGCCGTGCTCCTCCAGACCCCCGTATGTTCATAGATCGCGTCACGTAGCTCCCTGACGTCACGGTTGATCTGGTTGAGATGCGCTGGGCTTTGTCCTGAGGAGGAAAGCAGAGCGTCAGCAAGGCAGCCTGCACGAGATCTGAGTTCGCGTCCCTTATCAGTCAGTGCAACCACGACCTGCCTCTCGTTCGCGGGATTCCGCGTCCGGCGCAGAAGTCCTGCCGCTTCGAGCCGTTTGAGCAAGGGCGTCAGAGTGCTCGACTCCAGCGCGAGCCTTTCGGCGATGCTGCCAACGGTCAGCTTGTCCTCGCGCCAGAGGACATTGAGTACGAGGTATTGGGGATAAGTCAGGCCCAAATCGTCCAGCAGTGGCTTGTACACCCTCTGGATCGCCATGCCGGCAGAGTAGATCGCGTAACAGAGCTGATCGTCGAGCGGCAATGGGTCGTTGAATTTTTTCGCTGGCATGGGTGCTCTCCTTGGACCCCGATATAGCGTACCCGATCCCAAAAAAGAATATCGCGATAAAAATTATGCTGGACATATCGCGGCTGGAACCGTAGAGAAAGATATCGCGATAATTGTTATCGGGTGAATAAGAGGAGATCAGCATGACTTCCAGGACGACCAACCTTCTGGCCGCAACCGCCGCCGTCGCAGGAATTGCCGCAGCCACGGCCACTCACTCTGCCGAGATAATTCCCGACAACCAGACCGTCCGGAACGTGGTGCTGGTGCACGGCGCGTTCGCTGATGGATCGGGTTGGCGCGGCGTCTATGACGAACTGACCGCCCGCGGCTACCGTGTGTCGATCGTCCAGAACCCGCTTACCTCGCTTGCGGACGACGTTGCCGCAACCAAACGCATTCTTGACCGTCAGGATGGACCTGCGGTCCTTGTGGGACATTCCTGGGGCGGCACCGTGATAACGGAAGCAGGTACCCACTCAAACGTCACAGGCCTGGTTTACGTATCGGCGTTGTCGCCAGATGCCGGAGAGACGACTGCGCAGCAGTACGAAGGCTATCAGAGCCCGCCTGAATTCGTCATCGAAACTACCGCGGACGGCTTCGGCTTCGTTTCTCCCGACCGGTTCAAGATTGGCTTCGCTAACGACACGACGGACGCGGATGCCGCTTTCATGCGGGACTCTCAGGTGCCGATAAACATGTCCGCCTTCGCAACCAGGCTCGAGCATGCCGCCTGGCGAAGCAAGCCGAGCTGGGCAGTGATTGCTACCGACGACAAAGCCTTCGATCAGCGTATGTTGCAAGCGATGGCGAAGCGCATCGGGGCGACAATCACGGAGGTCGCGGCAAGCCATGCGGTCTTTATGACTCAGCCAAAGGTCGTCGCTGACGTGATCGACGAAGCTGCCCGCAAGGGATCTGTCGAGGCGCAATAGTTCGGCCACGCGCGGTGTGCGGACATTTCGAGCTTTAAGCTGTCATAAACGAAAATACGGCCGCCGGATGGCTCATCCGGCGGTTTTGTTTCGAGAGTGTTTCTCTCCGACTCCGCAGACCACTGCCGGTTGTCTCCTTGAAGGCAATCCGGCAGTGGACTGCGCTGGCACTTCTTCGCTACGACCAAGGCGGTCGAGGAATGACCAGGTTCAGGCTC
Source organism: Mesorhizobium sp. WSM4806 (assembly GCF_055811635.1). Taxonomy (NCBI): domain Bacteria; kingdom Pseudomonadati; phylum Pseudomonadota; class Alphaproteobacteria; order Hyphomicrobiales; family Phyllobacteriaceae; genus Mesorhizobium; species Mesorhizobium sp. WSM4806. Next base: position 143,289 of record NZ_JBVVQZ010000010.1, read on the forward strand.
GGCCGGGACGTCGACGCGGTGTCCAAGCAGTCGTCCGACCTGCTGCACCTGTTCCGCAGGGAATTGCTGGCCGTCAACGAGAACTTCCGGCTGGCCGGCGCGGAGCTCGCCCGCTCGGTGCTGGGCTGGATCGGCGGCGCGGCACCCGGCTCCTTGCAGAGCCTGAGCAAGCCGACCGGGGTTATGGCCTATCGCCGTCCCGACTAGAGCGGATGCGGTCAAATTGAGCTGGGCCATCCCGCTCCATCTATTTGTCTTAGCCGCATTTCTGCGACGCCGAGTGATTCCACTTGGCTGCAAAATGCGCGCTGCTGACTGGCAGCCTTGGGCCGAAAACAGACCGGCAGCTTCGGTCTGCAAATCGTCCAGAGCGGACATATACGTTGGGCGCGGGCATCGTCGTGAGACGCGCGGCCGCAAGGACACTTCGACGTTGCCGCTCCCGCCCTACGGGCTCAAGATTCACTCAGCGCTCGACGCATTCTGGCAGGTGCACAGGCTTTTCGAAACGGGCCACCGCCTCTGCCTTTGCACAGGGCGGGAAACCGGCGAGCCGCATGGTCTCGATGAGCCGCCGCCTGTCGTCTTCATTTGTGTCAGGAAGGCTAACAAATCCCTCTATGGTAAGATCGGGAAACCATTTCAGTGCTTCCGCAAGCGCGGTTTTCGCTTCCGCCGTTCGGCCGGAGGCGGCCAGCGCAGCTGGGCGATATACCCACATCCGTCGACCGTAGTTCTCCGGACCCATTTGCTTCTGCATGCGAAGCGCGTCTTCATAGCGTCCGGCCATGAAATAGGCAGCAGCAAAAAGCCTCGTACTCGCCATCGGGTAGTTCGGGTTAAGGCGGATTGCCCGATCGGCCATCTCGGCACCGCGCTGCGGCTCGCCGAAGCTGGATGCCAAGAAAGCGTAGAAGCTCAGAATTTCGAACTGGTTCGGCGCCATGCGTAGCGCCGTGTCGAATTCCATCTTGGCACGTGCAAGATCATTCCTGTCGCCGAAACTGAAGCCCAGCACGGCGTGCGCCTCCGCGTCGCTCGGGTCGAGCATGACCGCACGTTCGGCAGCCTCGGCGGCCAGTCGGAAGTTGGCCTCGAAATCGGCGCCGAAACTGGGCATGACGCCATACGCGTGATAGAGCTCGACCCAGGCGCGCGCGAGCCCCGGGTCGAATTCGACGGCGCGTTTGAGGAGCTTGATGGCCTCCTCGACATCGGCGCGATTCATCTTCGCAAGCTTTTCCGTGCCGAGCAGGTACAGCTCGTAGGCAGTAAGGTCGCTTGGCGGCTTGCGATGCGCCGCAATCCGGCCTGCAACCTCGATCACGCCGTGCCCGCCGCCGAGGCGGTTGGAGACCTGCTCGGAGATCTCCGTCTGGATAGCGAACAGATCTTCGTCGGGCCGGTCCCAGCGGTCCGACCATAGATGTTTGCCGGTTGCCGCGTCGAGGAGCTGCGCAGTGATGCGCAGCCGGCCGGCCTGGCGCTGGATCGAGCCTTCGACCACGAAACCGACCCCGAGCGTTTTGGCGATCTCGGCCAAACCGATCGATCTTCCGGCATATGTTTCAGTCGAGTCGTGCGCGATTACTTGAAATTCCGGGAAACGTGCGAGATCGGTGATGATTTCTTCGGTCAGGCCGTTGCCCAGTCGGCGTGCGGACGTCTCCTCACCCAACACGTCGAAGGGCAGCACCGCGACCAAAGGCTTGCCGCCAGGGGAGAGGGGCCGCAGCATCCACCCTGCAGCAGCGGCGACAGCAAGCACAATCAGTAGCGACCCCACAAAGGCGGCGAGCGGTCGCTGGAGCGCGCGATTACTCGTCCGGCTCGTGGCGGGCATCGCAGCCGCATTCGCCTCCGGCAGCGCCAGCATGTAGCCGCGCCGCGACTTGGTCTTCAGGATGGCATGTCCGTCATCCTTCAGTGCGCGTCGGATCTCGTGGATGCATTGCACCAAGCTGTCGTCAGTGACTGCCGTTCCCGCCCACACCGACTGCATCAGCTCACCCTTGGTGACGAGTCGGTTGGGGTTGTTCGACAAATAGCGGAGCACCGCGAACGCCTGCGGCCTGAGATCAATCGGATTGCCCGGCCCGTCGCTCAGCGTTTCGTTGCTCAGGTCCGCAACTACCCCATTGATAAGGAGCCTGGTCGGCGCCGGGGTGTTCATCGGCTATCTCAATGTCGCTGTCTTGCCTGCCTCGCTTCTTACCATAGTTTTCGGCGCCTGGACTGTCGCCCGATCGTCGTTTCTTCGGCAAAAGATCGTACGGCATTCGTTACTCGACAAGCCCTTCGGCTCACCCTCATGGCAACGTCTTCGGCATTGTCCCGAACAGCCGCCCAACCACAAACTCGTTGCATCGAGAGGAGGACCCACCCATGAAGCCGCGATCAGTCAACGCACGTCGTATCGGCATACTTGTGTTCTCACTGTGTGCTCTCGGGCTCATTCCCTCAGCGCCGATGGCCGCGGATGCCAAATTGGTCGTCGAGCCGGTGGTCGAGAAAAAGGTGAAGGAACTGCCACCCGGACCATTGTTCTGGCGGTTGGAGAATTTCCCCACCCTGGCCCAGGCCCAGGGCGCTGCGGGCTCCACCTCGCTTGCGGCGGAGGTCGCAGGCAAGGTCTGGCTGTTCACGCTTGGGCCGAAGGACGGCGCCACTGCCGGCGGAACCAAGGTAACTGAGATTGGTCCCCTCCCATCGGTCAGCGCGAGCGAATACTTGCTGCGCATCAACCGTGCCGGCGGCGCGCCCGGCGCCAAGTCGTCGATCCATTCACATCCGGGACCGGAGGCCTTCTATGTCCTGGCCGGCAAGCTCGGCCAGAGGACGCCCCACGGCGTGGCTTATGCCGAAGCCGAAACGATCATGGTCGGGCATGGCGCCGATACTCCTATGGAAGTGTTCAACGCCGGAACAACCGATCTCGATCAGTTGGCCATCTTCGTGGTGGATGCCAATCGGCCGTTCTCGTCGCCGGCCAGCCTCAATTGAAGCGACATTTCGCTGGGTCGCGCGAATGTTTGGACGGCGACGAGGCGCCACCCCGGCGCTTTCATCACGGCGCGGTATCTACAAGAGCGGCGCATGCTGTTCAGGTATCGCGTCCGCTTGCCGCGAATGCAAATCCTCGATCGCCGCGGCTCGGGCGCCGTTGCGCTGGCATCAACCTGGCCTGCTGCTCCATATGGCGCAACCACGATTTCCACCGTGGCCGCTGACAATGTCGGCTTTCAGGCGGTGGCAAAGCTGACTTTAGGGGCCGATATCAGGCGCGAAGCGGCCAGAAATGCAGAGTCGAGCAGCCGTTGTCACCACGCAAGCCGTTGGCCGTCGCGGAAGAAGCCGCCGGTCGGGCCATAGTTCGGCAAGGTCTCGGCTCAGACGATGCGCTCTGCCGCGAGCACGCGGGTCAGGGCGTTGAGCTTGCCTTGTTTATGGCGGGCATGGCAGGCGCTGGTCCTTCTGCTATAGCTTTGAGTGCAGCCCTTAGGGCGCCGCGGCGCTGTCCCCGCGGCCGTGTAGCCGGGAGCGCTTCGTAATACGGCCCTGCACTAGGCCGGTCCTTACCATCTGCTGATCTTTCGCTTATGGTCGCCGTTTCGATTTCTCCCAGAGCCGCGATGTTGCAAAACTTTGGACCATTCCAACTCGATGAGGAGGCGCGCTCGCTGAGGCTGCGTGGAGCGGCACAGAAGATTCAGCCGCGCGTCTTTGACCTTTTGGCCTACTTGGTAAGGAATGCAGGTCGGGTAGTGCCGAAGGACGAGCTCATGGATGCTCTTTGGCCGGACCTTACGGTTACCGAAGCTTCCCTGCAGCGCGCCGTGAGCTTGGCCCGTCGCGCGCTTGCAGCCGGAGGGTTGGCGAATTCCATCCGCAGCTTCGTCAAGCATGGCTATCGCTTTGGGATCGACGACCCCCTCCTCGGCCAGATTGCGCCGACTGAGGCTAGCGACGATCTGGAGATTTCTGCCGCACGAGACCTGGCGATCCAGCGGGACTGGGCGGGCGCGGCCGAGCGGTTCGACGCCATCTCCCGGACGCGGGAGCTGGACCCAGGCGATCTTGATCTCTGGGCTCTGGCGGTCGAGTGTTGCGGCCGTCCCGTCGCGGCGATCCCAATACTTTCTCGTGCGGTCGCGGCTCATATGCGGATAGGTCAGTTGGTGCGGGCCGCACGAGCAGCCATCACATTGGCAAAAATCCATCTCGAACGCGGGGCGGCGGACGCAGCCATCGGCTGGCTGGAACGGGGCGGCCAGTTGCTGACCGGCTTGAGCGACAGCGGCACGATGGGTTATCTTTTGTGGATGAAGTCGCGCCTTGCCACTTTCGGAGGCCGACCGAAGGAAGCTCTTGAGCTCGCATCGAAGGCATTCGAGCTGGCCGAGCAGACCGACGATCAGGGACTTCGGGCACTGACGCTGGTTTACAAAGGCTTCTACAACCTCTCCCTCGGCAGGGTGAACGAGGGCAGTGAGCAGCAGAACCACGCCGCCGCCATCGCACTCTCCAGTCAGGTCGACCCGATCACCGGCAGCTTGGTCTACTGCAATATCCTTTGGAGCTGTCGCACTTTCGCCGATTGGCCCCGTGCAAGGCAATGGAGCGAAGGCTTCGAGAGCTGGTGTGAAGCCAGTTTCGCGGAAAGCCCAGGCGCCTGCGGTTTGCATCGTGCGGAAATAGTTGGAGCGCAGCGAACGCTCGGCGAGGCCCTGGCTAACATTGAGGCAGCGATTCCGAAGCTGGCGGACGAAGAGGCTTGGTCTCTGGGCGAGGGCTACCGCGTCCGAGGGGACATTCACGCAATGATTGGCGACCTCTCCCAGGCGAAGTCGGACTATGCAATGGCGTATTCGATTGGATGGGACGCTGAACCGGGCAATGCCGTTCTGCTCTTTGAGACAGGCGACGTGGAGGCTGCGCTTGCTACGCTTCACCGTGCTCTAGAGGGGCTCTCTTGGTTTCACCTGCAGCGTCGCGGACTGCTCTTGGTCAATGCCGCTCGCCTAGCCGCCCTGGGCGGTCGGCCGGAATTGGCCGCCGGTTTCCTCGCGGAAATCGACGCCTCCCCGGAGCGCTGGCCTCAGCCTGCGGTGCGGGCGATGATCGCCGAAACCCGCGCCGCTCTCCTCCCCGCCGATGACCCCCAGGCGATGCAGCTTCGTCTCCTCGCCCGTCAGCTTTGGACAAGTGCCGGCGTAGAGTATCACGCGGCACGTCTCCGGATCGACTTGGCGCGTCGCTTCTTCGACATGGGTGACGTTAGCGGCGGCACCTCGGAACTGGCAGCTGCCGAGCGCACCGCCGCGCGTATCGGATCGCCTCGGCTCATGAGCATGGCTGCAAGTCTGGCTCCAGCACCGATCCCGGCTCACGGGAAGCAGCGTGGCGAGAGCGAACACCTCATGATCGCACCAAGCGGCACTTAACGGCTTTCGCTGTCCCTTGATCGGCAAAAGATAAGCGCAGGATAGGTCGACGGTAAGGACGATCTGCGGCAGCCGGCGCTAACTCTGGCCCAGTCATGCAACCCCGCATGGCCATTGCAATGGTGGGCGTCGAACCTGGGCGCCCGTAATCGGGAGAATTGGAAATGCAACTCTACGTTATTCGTCGGCCGAGCGCCTGGGCGTCGCTCGCCGAACTGGAAACCGCCGGCGCCAAGTCAGCACGGATCGGAAACGAAGAAATGCCTGACAGGGTCAGGTGGATCCGCAGCTACGTCGTGCATGAGCCCGACGGTCGCATCGGCACCTTCTGCATCTACCAGGCGCAGGACGGTGCGGCGATCCGCGAACATGCCCATCGCGTGGGCATGCCCGGCGAGGAATTCTATCCGGTCGCCACCACCGTGATCGTGCGGGCTGACCCGGCTGTAGAAGCCGCGGCAGCATGACCCATTAGCCCCGCGGGGCCATAGCTCCGCGGGTGCTCCTCAACCCCTCAGATGGAGGAACATAATGAATTTCCCACAGACGACCTTGCTGGTCGCCACCCTCGCGGCTGGTGCCGTTTGCCAGCCCGTTAAGGCTCACGAACTGGGTTCACGTGGCGACCCCACGGCTATTGCCCAATCGCGGGCCGCCGCAGAAGCTTACTACGACCTCGCCGACGCGACTGCAGCCGGCTACGAGCCGCTCTTCGACTGCACCGACGCGGGCGCCGAGGGGGCCATGGGCCAGCACTACATCAATAAGGGCTACGCCATGGACGGAAAGCTGGTTCTGGATCAGCCGGATGTGATTATGTACGAGCCGCAGGCCGACGGATCGATGCATCTGGTAGCGCTCGAGTACATCGTGTTCAAGGCACAGTGGCAGGGTTCGGAGGCACCGAGTTTCCTAGGTCAGGAGCTGAAGCTCAAGTCCAAGGTCGGTGTTCACCCGGTGGATCCATACTATGAGCTCCACGTCTGGCACTGGCGCTCCAATCCCAGCGGCATGATGGCGGACAACAACCGCAGTGTTAGCTGCGCTCACAGCGGCTGATGCGCTTGCATCGGCCCGCAAGTGCGGGCCGATGCAACGACCTCGGCGTTTGGGACAGCCGCCTCCATCCGGGTGGCGGAGTTGAAACCGGACAGAGGTGGGAAGCTTAGGCTGGGCACCGAGCATCTCCAGGTATTTTGGGCGGGACCTGGGACGACGCAAATTGACCAAGGCGGACATTCCCGAGTGCGGAATAAGCTCCTCGAAGCGGGCGTTGGGCGAGACCGGAAATCTCCGACTTCGTCGTACGTTCTTCGGCCGCTGCCCGTTCTTTGCCCGGTTGGAAGTCAACCGAGAAACATCGTTCCCGCAAGATTTCAGACGGGGCTGATCGGCACCGCCGCCGGGGGCCGCTTCAGTGTGCTCGCGTATGTGTGAATCTTTGCTGTATGGGCAAGCACCTCGGCCTTGCTTGGCCCGCGAACTATGACCGCCCAGTCGGTCGACGACGGGCGGGTATCCATCCCAAATGAACGAGACATGATCTGATCTCCTGTGGTTTCGGTTGTGGCGCCTTCTTGGCGCACTTGCGGAGATCGCAGCTTCGCAGGGAAGCAAGCGTTTGAACGCCCGTTGTTTTTGTCAGACCCGACCGGCAGGGCGTCCACAGCCGTTCTGACGCAAAAACCTCTCGATTTCACACTGTCGTTCCCACTGCACGTCAAACGCTGCCAGCCGAGGTTTAGCCGTCCGGGGCGATCCCGGTCGCGCAACATTCGAACCCAGGAGTGAATGACATGCAGGATGATACAATGATCATGGAAAAGTCTCCCGTTAAGAAGGCGCCGCGGGAGCCGAGGAACGGCGTCGACACGCCCACCCTTCTGGCCACCATCAACGCCGTCGCGGGGCAGCCGGAGCTTGCCCAGTTCAAATTCCGTGCCAAGAGCCGCTGGATTGCCGGCACCCACAGCAGCAGCACGATGGCCAACTTCTTCGGCGCCGGCGCGGAGCAGTCTCACATGATGGCCTACCAGGCCGACAGCGACCATCCAGCGGTCCTGTGCGGCACAGACAACGGCCCGACGCCGGTCGAATACCTCCTCCACGCGCTTGCTTCCTGCCTCACGGCCGGCATCGCGAACATCGCGGCCGTGCGCGGGGTTACGCTGCATGAGGTGGAATCGACCGTCGAAGGCGACATCGACCTTCGCGGCATCCTCGGCATCTCCAACGAGGTCCGCAACGGCTACCAAGGCATCCGTATCTCCTTCAAGATCAAGGGCGATGCTCCGGCTGAGAAGCTCGAGGAAATCGTAATGCAGTCGCGCGCCCGTTCCGCGGTGTTCGACGTGCTGACCAACGGCGTGCCGGTCTCGGTTGCCGTGAAAGGCTGACTTTGGTCGGAAGTGCAATATCGCCGGCCTTGTCCTGGAAAGGATGGCGCCGGCGATCTGTTGCCCCCTGCTTACAAGGCGCGAATTCAATGCAATGTACAGACGTGGCCATTATTGGTGCCGGGCAGGCGGGTCTAGCCATGAGCCGGTGCCTGTCAGAGCGCGGGGTCTGCCACGTCGTGCTGGAGCGTGGCCGGATCGCGGAGCGCTGGCGCAGCGAACGGTGGGATTCCCTCCGCCTGCTGACGCCCAACTGGATGACGCGCCTGCCCGGCGGCGGCTATCGCGGGGCCGATCCCGACGGTTTCATGACAATGGCTGAGACCGTCGGGTTCTTGGAGAATTACGCATGCTCGATCACCGCGCCGGTAGTGGACGGTGTAGAGGTGCTTTCGACCGAAAGGATCGACGGAGGCTTCCGGCTGCTGACCGATCGCGGTCAATGGAGCGTGCGTGCGGTGGTAGTTGCGACCGGATACAGTGACAGGCCGCGGATTCCGCCAATCGCAAAGCAGATCTCCTCCCGTGTCAGGCAGATCGTGCCGCGGGACTATCGCAATCCTCGGCAGCTGGCTCAGGGCGGCGTTCTCGTGGCCGGGGCCTCCGCGACGGGAATACAACTCGCGGAGGAGATCCATCGCTCCGGGCGCCCGGTAACCCTGTCGGTCGGCAGTCATACACGCCTGCCGAGGCTTTACCACGGGCACGACATCCTGTGGTGGCTCGACCGGCTGGGAATGCTTGCCAAGCCCGTCGCCGAAGTTTCGGATCTAGCTGCGGCACGGCGGCAGCCGTCGCTGCAGCTAATAGGTACACCCGAGCGCAGGTCGCTCGACCTCGCCGGCCTTCGGGAGCAAGGCGTTCGTCTTGTTGGTCGAGCGGTTGCCGCTTACGATACACGCATTCGGTTCAATGGCGATCTCGCCGACACGACCATGGCGGCGGAACGTACGCTGAGGCGCGTGCTGGCCAATATAGACCGCGCGGCCGCCGGCGAGGGCCGCTACTCCATCGGTCCCGGTTCCATTCCGAGCCTGATCCTGAGCGCCGAACCGACCGAAATCGATCTCATCGACCAAGGTATCGAGACCGTCATATGGGCCACCGGCTATCGCCGGGAATACCCATGGCTGAAACTGGATGTGTTCGATGGCCGGGGCGAAATTCAGAACGATGGTGGCGTCTGCGCGTATCCGGGACTTTACGTGCTCGGCCTCAATTTCATGCGCCATCGAAGCTCCAGCTTCCTTGACGGCGTCGGCCGCGATGCGGAGGCGCTGGCGGCCCACGTGGCAATGTTTCTCAACGCCTCCCGCCGAGCCGCGGCCTGACCGCCGAATACAACGCTGGCGCGGCAAAAATCGACGTTGCCTTCAACGGTGACGCTCACGGCAGACCACGACAAGGGGCTCCACTGGCGCCGCAGTCAGCGCCCGCAACCATGGAGAAAATCAAATGAGTGCAATGGTGAACCCATCCCTGTCCCTCACCACAACGCGAGGTTTGCGCTGGGCTGGCGGAACAATGCTGGCCGCAGTCTGGCGTTCCATTCGCATCCAGCGGGACCGTCGACAGCTTTATGAGTTGCCGGACTACATCCTGCGCGACGTCGGCATCACCCGCTCCGAGATCAACTCGATCACCTCCTTTGCCGGGCGTGATCCCAGCCGCCGCACCCGGCCTTGAGCCGGCACGAAGGAGGTCGTCCGATGAGCGCCGCATCGACGTTCTGCGTCTCGCATAAAGCGTGCCACGCACCGCTTGCCATCGCCCTGCACTGCTCCGGCGGCAGCGGACGGCAGTGGCGCAACCTGGCGGAGCGGCTCGATGACAGCTACCGGTTCATCGCACCCGATTTGATCGGGGCACCGGGCGCCGGCACCTGGAATGGTGCCGGCACTTTCCGTTTGGCCGACGAAGCCGCCGGGATCCTGGAGATGATCGACCACCATGACGGGCCTGTGCATCTTGTTGGCCATTCCTATGGTGGTGGATTGGCCCTGCATATAGCAGCGATGCGTCCAGACAGACTGGCCAGCCTCTCCCTTTATGAACCGTCTGCCTTTCACCTGCTGCGCCAGCTGGACTCTGAGGGCCACGAGGCGCTCGGCGAAATCTCGTCGATCGCAGGCGCGATACACGACAGCTTGATCAACGGTAGCTACCTGGCCGCGACAGCTCGTTTCATCGACTACTGGAGCGGAGCCGGCACCTTCGACGCGATGAAGCCGGAACTTCAGGCGGCACTCGTGCGGTTTCTGCCGAAGGCCAGCCTCGACTTCCACGCGTTGATCCACGAGTCGACGCCGGCGAGCGAATATGCCCGATTTGGCTTTCCGGTCTTGATACTGCGTGGCGAATTTGCACCAGTTCCGACGCGGCTCATCGCCTGCGAACTGGTTTCTCGCGTTCCGGCCGCGATCGGGGCGATTGTTCCTGGCGCCGGACACATGGGGCCGCTGACCCACGCAGACCTGGTGGCGGATCGTTTGGTCCGGCAGATATTGTTCCATGATACCGCAGGATCGCGAGCTGCGTGACCGCGGCTTGCTCGCCTAGGCAGCGCAAACCTTCGAAGCAGATCCTTGGATGCGGAGGAATCACACCGTAGCGGCTATGCGATCGCGCACGATATTTCCGGCCGGGTCCTCCGTGTCAGAGAAATCTTCCCGCATCTGCATTTCGGCGTATAGCTTGCTCGCTTCCGCGAGAGTGGCATCCGCACCAGCGATTTTACCGCGCCGCTTCGCCAGCCCGAGAGCTAGCAAGGAGCGGGCAAGCTCCGGCCGTAATTCAACCCGCCGGGCAAGATCGCAGGCCTGTTCGAGCCAGTTAATGGCAGATCTGGAAGGTTTGAGTTCCGCAAGGCCGCGCAGTACCATGACCTCGCTCCACGGGTCGCCGCGTCCGCGCGCAAGCTCGAGCGCATGGCCGAGATTGGCCGCAGCTTCCGGCTCACAGAGGCGCGTACGCACGCATGCGAGCACCGCGCGCGCGTGACATTCGAACTGGGCAAGATCGAGCCGCTCAGCCTCGGTCACTGCCATTTCCAAGGTGGCGCCCGCGTCGTAGTTGCGGCCGAGCAGGAATTCCGCATGCCCGAGCACAGTCAACAGCCATGGCCGGAGTAGGATAAATGCGCTGGTCGCGGCTTCGGAGGACCAAAACTGCAGCGCCTCGACAAGCGCCGGATCGGGCCCGCGCAGGACGCCCACCACACCGGTAAAATAGGCGGCCGCGCAGCTGTCGATCGGGCGCGCCACTTCGGCGGCGACCTTCTGCAATCCCGCAAGCGAACGCTCCGCATCGTCGAACCGGCCAAGGCGCGCTTCCGCCTGCGCGCGATGCCCCAGATACCAAACCGCACGCGCACCGAGCTGTCCGAAACGCTCCAGACGCCAGGCTTTGGTGAACCTCTCCTCATGCGGAACAAGGCGCTCCAGCACCTGCCGCGCCTCGCTGCGGATCAGAAGCGCCTGTGAGGTGGCCAGATCCGACTCGCTTATGCAGCGCTGCACGCCATTTGCCATCGCGCCGCGCTTGAGTGTGTCGGCCGGTTCCAGCGCCTCCTCGTAGCGGCCGTGGGAGCTGTTTAGATAGCTCAAGTGGAGCAACACGTCGGAGATGAGTTGCGGGTCGCCCAGTTCCATGGCCAGTTCGCGCGCTTCCAACAGCTGCGGCAGCGCCTTCCGGTAGGCACCAAGCGCGCCGTAGGCGGGCCGCATCCGCACCCGCAGGTTGATCGCCTGGGCGAGAGTTTTGGGATTCCGGGGCAATGCGGTGACTGCTTTGCGGGCGTTTTCGAGGAACTGGACCGCGGCGGAATAGGCCGAGCGTTCCTCAGCCCGACCCGCCGCTTGCAGCAGATAATCCGCGGCAGGTTCCCATGCCTCGGCACGAAGCGCGTGTTCGGCCAGTTCCTCGATGTGGTGATTCAGCGATCCGGCATAGAGTCTGTCCATTGCAACCAATGCAGCCCGATGCAGCCTTTTTCGGTCCTCCGCCAGCAGCGATTCGTAGGTCACCTTGAGCGTCAACGCGTGCTTGAACGTATATTCCACGTGAGGATAGCTCTGGACCTCGAACAGGAATTCCAAACTCTGCAGTTTGGCCAGACATGCCTCCAGCTCGGCCGCCGGTAGCGGCGAGAGCGCCCTCAGCAGCGGATACGGAACATTCTTGCCGATAACCGAAGCGACTTGGAGTATCTGCCTTTCCGAGTCACCCAGCTGCTGGATGCGTGCGGCGATGAGCGATTGAACCGTCGACGGGATGGTGATGGATTCCACGGGTCTCTTGAGCTCGTAGCAGCCCGACTGGCCGGCAAGGACACCATCCGCAACCAGTCCGCGCACCATTTCCTCCAGAAACAGCGGCGTGCCCTCGGCCCGCTCGGCAAGCGATTGCCGAAGTTCCCCGAGGCTAGGATCGGATCCCAGCAATTCGGTAAGGAATTGCTCCATTTCGTCCCGCGCGAACCGCTCCAGCCTTACCTGCTGGAAATAGCCGCGGCGGTTCCATTCGTGCCGGTACTGCGGCCTGTAGGTGGCGAGCAGCATGATACGGTTGGCGCCCATGACCTCGACCAGCCTGTTCATTACGGCCTCGCTCTCGGCATCGATCCAGTGCAGATCCTCGATAAGAACGGCCACGGGCGAGGCCTGACTCAAGGCAACGAGGAAAGCGCTCATCGCCTCGGATACCCGTGAGGTCCGCTCCCGCGCATCGAGATGCGGCCAGGAAGAATCGTTGATCGGCAGGTCCGCGAGGAAGCAAAGCGGCGCCGTATGACGTGGATCCAGGTCCAGTTCCGCCTGTTTGAAGGCAAACAGGCGCTGGGCTTCCGCCAAGCCGTCTTCGCCGCGAATGCCACAAGCCGAGAGCAGCAGCTTCTTTACGGCGCCCAGAGTAACTGACGAATCAAACTCCAGACCGCCGCATTCAAGCACAGTAAAACCGGCCACCTCGTCGAGGGAGAGAAATTCATGGGCAAGCCTCGACTTGCCGATGCCGGGGTCGGCGACGATCCCGACGACCTGGCCGTGGCCCTCCCGGACGCGGCGCCAGGTTGCAAGGAGGATTTTGAGCTCGAGCTCGCGCGCCACCAGTCCGGTAAGGCCGCGGTTGGCCCTCAGGTGCCAGCGCGACAGAGCGTGATTTTCGCCCAAAAGCTCGTAAATGCGTTCGTCGCGGCCAAGTTGCGGATACTCCGAATGCGCTAAGCGGTGCATCTGCACATAGCCCCCGGCGGCGGCGCGCGCCCGGCCTGTTGCGGCGATCGTCGCACGGTGCAAGGCACGCATCAGCCGGTTGGCTGCACGCGGCGCGGCTCCGGCCAGTTCAACCTTGCTGGCTTCGGTCGTCCATTGCTGCCGTACGATCAACTCGCCGGTGTCTATTCCGGCCCTCAACTGGATCCCGCCCTGGGAAAGCTCCTCCACAGCTAGCTTGGCCGCAAGCGCGGCGCGGCATGCAAGATAAGCGTGGTCCTCGGTGGCGCGAGCGAGGCCGAATGCTGCGGTGATTGTCCCGTCAGCAGCCGACGTGACGACGCCGCCATGGCTCTCCACGACTTGTATCACGCGATCCTCGACGGGCTGGAATTCGCGGATTGCCACTTCTGGGTCCTCCGTTTCGAGGAGATGCATGGGACTGATCACTTCCGTGGCCAGCACTGTGATGTACTGCCGCGAGCGGTTGATCCCCAAGGACGCCGGAGGGCCTGCCAGTTGCTGCGTCTGTTCGGGGTCGGCAAGGAAACGACGCGTTTCGTCCACGAAGGTTGCGAATGCCGGTTCATGGCCAAGTAACACGTGGTTGACGCTGTCGAGCGCGACGAAACGGGCGCCGGGGATTTTGCCGGCCATCGCCTGGCCGTGATCGAACGGAATGACCGCGTCCCTCGTGGCATGCATCACCAGGGTTGGAACGCGAATCCGCGGTAACAGCTCGTCCACGTCGATTACTGCGCCTTCCTCGAAGATGCGATGGGCAATCTCCGGCGAGACGGTGTTGCGTTGCAGTTCGTTATACCAGTTCCTCTGTTCCGGCGTTGCTTCCGGAATGAAGAGGGAGGTGAACATCTGCCGGAACACCGGGTCGTCTTGGCCCCAGCCCTCCTGTATCAGCGCTCCCATGGCCTCGCGGCGCGCTATTTCGCGCTGACTGCCCCGTTTGCGCCAGCCTTTGGCAAATCCGCCATACAGCACCATCCCCGCGACGCGCTCGGGATGCCGGGCGGCATAGGCTATCGAAACGGCGCACCCCTGGGAAATGCCGAGCAGGGAAACGCGGCGCAGACCGGCCGCATCGATGATGCTCTCCAGGTCGGCGACCATGGCATCAAAGGATAGGTCGGCCGGATACCGGTCCGACAGGCCGTTGCCGCGCTGGTCGTAGCGTATCAGCTGGTAGTGCGAGGAAAGGCCCTCGATCCAATGCTTCCACACCGGACTGTCCCATTCGAGCTCGAGATGGGACATCCAGTGGGCTGCCCTTACCAAAGGAGGGCCTTGACCACTCAAGGAATAGGCCAGGCGCGCGCCGTCCGGAGTAGTGCACCGGCGGATCTCCTGCGCGAGGGCCCGCTCCGGCAAAGGGGAGAGATCCATCTCCGCCGCCGGCCAAACCGGCGGAGTGACGGTCTCACCGGTGGGAGCGGTCCCGGTGTCGGTTCTCAAAGCGCGGCTCTGGACCATGGCGGATTGCCGTGCTGCCTCGCTCAGCCGGCGGATGTCCGCCCGAAGAGCCTCGTCCTCGGGCTCCAACCCATGCAGGACATGCGCGTGCGTAAGAGCACGCGCCGGCTCATCCGCCAGCCTGTCGACGAGCACCCGAAGGATGCGCAGATGCGTCACGTGCAGTTCGTCGGCGGTCGCAATGCGCCAAGCTTCGAATTCCGGACAGCGCGGCAGTGAGAGATCATCCAGGAAACATCCGCGGAACGCCCCAGCGAGGGCCTCCAGTTTCTCCCGATCGAGAGCCTCTATGTCACGAACATCGAGGCCGCGGAGCGGCGCGATGTCCAGCACGATTTCGCTGGTGTTCAGGCGAACTACGCTGCGGTCGGCTTCCAGAATTCCGCTGTTCCCGAAGTCGACGACCTGCCTTATCTTGGAGAGACTCCAGCGCAGGGCGCCGCGAGGATCGTCCGGTACCTCCCAGAACATTTCGCAAAGGCGCTCGCGCCGCTGCGGGCGCTCTACGAGCGCAAGATAGGCCAGCAGCGCCCGCGTCTTTTTCGAAGGCGGCAAGGAAACGACCTCGCCATGGCGAAGGACGGTCAGATCTCCAAGAACGCGAATTTCGAGCGACACTTTGCCAATCCCAGTGCGCCTGCTAAATTAGCGATGGATTGTATCAAGTCCGTGCCGCTGCAGAGAGCGTTCGTTTCAGAAGCGCGAGGTTTCCGCTTGCGCTCTGATTTGCTCTTTTGTTTGTGGGGAAGCCGACACCGACAAGTGCAGGTGAAGCCGAGCCGAACGGGATCACGCCCGTTTCGACTCGCTTTGGTGATGACGACGACGCTCCAAACAGCCGGGAGGCGGGATCTCACGCTGCCGCGCGCACCCATCGGGGCAGCAGGCTCTCGGGATTTGCGCATGCGCCGGACGTGTAGTGTGCGCCGACGAACTCCAGCCGGGCGGCGAGCGTGCCGTCCCGCCAGGCCGCAAGCGTATCCATGCAGCCACCGATATGCTCGCCGCCGACGAAGACCTGCGGGATTGTGGGCGAACCGATCCGGGCCCTCAGGGCCTTGCGGATTTCCCCGTCCAGGCCGTTCTTCTGGAATTCCGGAGTATCGATTTCGATGGACCTGTAGGCGATTCCGGCACGGTCGAAGAGCTTTCTTACCGTCCAGCAGAATTCGCACCATGTCAGAGCGAACATGACCACCGGACGCTCCGGATCATGGATCGCCTCATCGACTAGCGCATGCGCCGACGGTTCGATTTGGATTTCGTTCACGGGTGCCGATGAAAGGACGAAGGACGGCGGCCGGTCGAAGCGGTAGCCGGGTGTGGAGTGAGAGATCGCCTCTTCGGCTGCCGACATTTCCTCGCTGATGTTATCGAAGAGGATCGTACTGAGATACCGCTCCCCCGTATCAGGCAACATACACAGCACGTTCCGGTCCGGGCCGACGCGTCGAGCGATTTCCAGTGCCCCGCTCAAGGTTGCCCCGCCGGAGATGCCAGCCAGTATTCCTTCTTCCGTCGCAAGCCGGCGCGCGGCTTTCAGAGCGCTGGCGCCTGAAACGGGCAGGATTTCGTCCACGAGATCGTCAGCCATAGCTTTGCCTACGATCTGCGGAATGAAATCAGGGCTCCACCCCTGCATCGGGTGCGGCCGGAAGCGAGTATGCGCCCGTGTCGGCAGTCCTTGTTCGTCGAAGCTTTGCGGAATGCCACTCGACAGCAGCGCCGAATTGTCAGGCTCGCAGACGATGATCCGCGTTTCCGGGCGCTCGCGCTTGAGCACTCGCGCCACACCGGCAAGCGTTCCGCCGGTCCCGGTGCCGGTAACCCAGTAGTCGAGTGGACGGTCTTGGAATGCCGCGAGGATTTCGAGCGCAGTCGTGCGGGCATGGATATCGGCGTTGACGGGCGTCTCGAATTGCCGGCAGAGGAACCAGCCGTGCAATCCGGCCAACTCGACCGCCTTGGCAAGCATGCCGCTGCCGCGCTCGACGGCAGGGGTTAACACGACCTTGGCACCGAAGAAACGCATCAGCTTGCGGCGTTCGACGCTGGCGTTTTCCGGCATGACGATGACGAGCGGGTAGCCTTTCCTCGCACAAACCATGGCAAGTCCTATGCCCGTGTTGCCGCTCGTCGCCTCGATCACCGTCTGGCCAGGCCGAAGTGCACCGGAACCCTCCGCCTCTTCGATGACCGCGGCGGCAAAACGGTCCTTGATCGAGCCGCCAGGATTGAACGCCTCGATCTTGGCATAGAGCGAAGCGGTGCCGTTGTTGATGCGGGAAAGGCGAACGACCGGCGTATCGCCGATCGTGTCGAGAATGCTGTCGTAGATACTGCTCATCTCAGCTGGTCCTTGATTGGTGACGACGGTGCTCCGCCAGTCTCATCGATCTCTGAGGTTGGCAGGACGACCGTGGTCTGCAGCGTTCGAACCACCGTGGAATTAAGTGGATTTCGACGTTTGAATCAAAGGCTCATCGCAGGGTTCGGAAGTCGGCCGCATGGTATCTGCGCTCTCGCGCCGGATGACGCTGCCAATACGCCCAAAATCACGAGATTGGCCGCGCCTGCGACAAATGCCCCCAGGAACGCGGGGCCATAGCTGCCGAAGCTGTCATAGACGAAGCCGCCGAAATAACCGGCCACGCCCATGCCCACCCAGCCGATCAGCATGACGATGCCGAGTGACTGGCCAAAGCGTTCGGCTGGCGCAAATTGGCGCACGCAAAGGATCAGGCACGTCATGTTTCCGGCAAAGCCGAAGCCGAAAACCGACGACAGCGCCAGTAGGCTCAGCTGCTGGTCCAGCGCTGGAAAAATCGCAACGCATGCCGTCTGAATGAAGGACGCGAGGGCATAGGCGGCAAGATTGCCTGCCCGGTCGGCGAGGAGCCCGAATGCGATCCGCCCGATGCCGCCGAACAGCATGGCGATCAGCAGACTAAGCGATCCGACGTCCGAAGACCCGCACACGGCCGTGACGAAACTTGTGAGGTGTATCAGCGGGAAGCCCATGCAGGCGCAGCAGAGAAAGGCTGCGGCAGATAGCAGCGTCATCGGAGAAAGCCGGCCACCTTGGAAACCTGGTCTTGCTGAAGACTGCACCGGTGCGGCAACCACACGATCGACGGGCGGCGCCTGCACCGCCGGCATGGAGATCGCCAGCGCGGCCAGCGTCGCCGCCGCCATGATCGCGTATGCGAGGCGCCAGCCGACGCCGTCGATCAGGGCATTTGCGGCGTAGGGCATTATGCCCTGACCCAAGGCTCCGCCTGCTGTGACGATCCCTATCGCCAGGCCGCGGCGGCGGTCGAACCAGTGCCCGGTTACGGCAAGTACCGGCGCGTAGAGACACGCAAAGCCTATCCCGCCCAAGACGAAATTGGCCGCATAGATCTGCCAGAGCGAACAGGCGAAGGAAAGCGCGGCGAGCGCGATCACCATGCCGGCCGAGCCGATGAATAGCAGGGTTTTGATACTCACGCGATCCGACAGCCGGCCCCAGAGCAGCCCGCCCACCGCCATGCCGATGCTTGACAGCGTGTAGGCAAGGCTGATGTCGGCTCTCGACCAGCCAAACTCCGCCTCAAGCGGTCTGATGAAGACGGATGTCAGAGCTAGGCTGCCAAATCCGAATGCCATCGCGGTCGTAGCGCCGGCCGCGGCCAAAAGACCGCGCAGCGGCATTGCGCTGCCCAGAGGCGCCCTGCCTCGAGTCGGTGATGATTGACGATTCGAAATGTTCCTGCCCTCGAAAGACTTCTTCGAGGCTGTCATCGGCCAGGGGTATGGAAGCAGGCGTGTGCGTCAGCGTGGAAAATTATAATGCGGACCGTGGAAACGGCTACATAGAAACCTCCAATCTCCTTCCTTGTGGGGTAAGTGCCGCACGCTGCCGTGTGTAGAGAAATTCAAGGTGCCGCAAAGCCGCAGAAACAGAAGCGCCGCATCAGTTGGGCCGAACTGTGGAAGATTCGGCCTGACCTGAAGCCGGTGAATGACAATGAGCAAACGCCTAGGTCGGCTCGCCCAATTCTGCTTCGTTTCTTGCCGTCGGGCGACGCTCGTCATCGATAGGCGGAAGCTGCATAACCTCCGCCTCGGTGCGACCGAACTCACGGCCGATTTGAAATGCCGCGAACAGCGCGCCAAGGCCGATCAAGAATCTAAGCATAGGGGTCTCCTTCGGCTCAGTAACCCGACGGACGGCGGTTTGTTCCAAGGGACGGGAACCGCAATGAACAGTGCCCGTTGCCTATGATCGATTGGTGAGGAGACGCAGAGATGGCCCGAAAAAAATCGACCAAAACGAGCCGGGTTAAGAAGGGGGCCGATCTTGAAGTTGAGCACCTGACGGAAGTGTCAGACGTGACACCGAAACAGGCGCGAACACTGCTTCGCAAGCACGGTGCCGACTGGCAGAAGCTGAAGGACGAAGCCGAAGATTTGAAGGAAGACTGACCAGGTATCCGAGGCAAGCCTGATACAAGAATACTCGCCTGATCTGACGGGGAAGGTAACTATAGCGTCAGCTTCGCCCCCCGGGTGGAGCCTTATAGCCGTTCCAGTTTGGGGCCGAGAGCGGACTGCCAGCTTCTGGCTTCGCAACCAGGATCTAGACGTTCAACCTGCTCGGCCACAGGTCGCGAATTGCCCCACGTAAGTCGTGCGGGGTCACGGCGGACTTGCTTGAGCGGGGTGGTCTTGCCGTGGGTGAGCGGCTCGCTCCGTACTCCAAAGGAGCATAGTCATCCGCTTCAGCGGTGCTCATCCCCTGCTTGTATGATATCTTTAGGGTTATCTTCCAGGCCGTTGGCGGGCGACAGGCTTCCATGGAACGCAAACTGGCTGCAATCCTCTCTGCCGATGTTGTCGGCTACAGCCGTCTGATGGGTGCCGACGAGGACGCCACGCTGGAGGCGCTCCGTTCGCATCGCGAGATCATTGACGCACTGATTGGAGCCCACCGAGGAAGGGTGTTCAACAGTGCCGGGGACAGTGTCGTCGCCGAATTCCCAAGTGCCGTTGAAGCGAGCCTTTGCGCCGTCCAAATCCAACAGGATATGGCCCAACGCAACGAGCGCGTCCCCTTGGATAAGCAGCTACAGTTTCGCATTGGCATCCACATCGGTGACGTCGTCTCCGAGGGCGGCAATTTGTTTGGCGATGGCGTCAATATAGCGGACCGTGTTCAGAAGCTTGCGGCGGCTGGCGGGATCTGTGTCTCGCGCAACGTTTACGATCAGCTTACGAGCAAGGTCAGTTTCAAATTGGAGTCTATGGGCGAGCATCGGGTTAAGAATATCGCATCGCCAATCTCTGTTTACCGCGTTCTCGTCGGCGACGCGGCCAAGCCGCGGCCGATCACCAGCCGGCTTTACGCACTGGCGCGAAGGTCCAGCCGCGTCGCCGCTATCGGCGCGGTGCTGTTGGCGGTCATTTCCAGTCTGGCGTTTTGGCAGTGGCAACGGAGTGGGCCGGCCCGGGACGGCTTTCCGTCCGTAGCGGTGCTGGCCTTCCAAAACTTCAGCGGCGACCCTGGGCTCGATTCATATGGCCGCGTCATCGCCGAGGACCTCACTACCGCAATGTCCCGATTTCCCGACATAACGGTGCTCTCACAAAACTCGAGCTTTGGCTTTGATGCTACCGACGTGACTCCGGGGCAGGACTTGAAGGTCGACTACATAGTTGAAGGCAGCGTGCAGAAGAAGGGGAGTGGGCTGGCCATCAATGCCCAGTTGACCGATGTTTCTACCGATGCCCACGTATGGGCAGAGCGGTACGACGGACGCGAAGCCTCCGACCTTCAGGACGGGGCCATTGGAAGGATCGCAAACGCGCTGGCGAGCGAAGGCGGAGCAATCAGGAGATACGAATACAAGCGGACCGAAGGCAAGGACAAAACCGACTTCAGCGAATACGACTACTTCCTCAGCGGTCACGAGATTTTCGCTCGGTTTGCAAGCATAGAAGAGCACGACCGCGCGGGAGCGATTTGGCGGGAAGGACTTGAGAAGTTCCCGACCTCCGGGCTGCTGCGCGTCTCGCTGGCTTGGTATCATTTCTTCCGCCCCTGGAATTTCAACACCGACAAAAGGGCGGCAGACTATCGGCGAGCCGGGGAACTCGCACGAGAAGCTCTTGCCGAACAGAATACGTCGCCGCGTGTCCAATGGAGCGGCCGCAAGCTCATGGCCTACATCCATTGGCTCGAAGGCAACTTCGAGCGGGCTGTTGCGGACGCCGAAGCCGCCGTTGCCCTCGCCCCCTACGATGCCGACACCTTATCCTTCCTGTCTCGGGTGCAGGCCGCGTCAGGCAACACGACCCGGGCCTTGGAATGGGTGCAAGAATCCGTGCGCATCGAGCCGACCGTCCAAAGGACCACACGCATATTGGCCTGGATTTACTACTTGACTGGCGAGTACGAGAAATCGGTAGAGGCCGCAAAAAAACATCAGGAACTGAGCCGCCAGTTCGGTGATGATGCCAGCTTTTACATGGTTACCAGCTATGTCCGCCTCGGCCGCATGGAGGATGCGCGGGGGGCGCTCAAGCAAGCGCTCGAGGCTGAACCGCAATGGAGCCAACTGAACGAACGGAATAATCATCTTGAAAGACCTTACAAGGATTCGGCTGTCTTCGAGCGCCAGCTCGAGGACCTCGCCGCTGCAGGACTGCCGGAACTACCATTTGGATATGATGGCGAGTTGGTAGATCGGCTGAATTCGGAGGAGATCAAGGCGATGACCTTCGGGCATACGCTCCGCGCAAAGGACATGCGGTCCGGCTCATCCTTCACGGACGTGATAGCCAGTAACGGGACGATCCAATCTTCGGGGGACTTTGGCCAGGATACCGCGACCATCCAGTATCTTGGCAACTCCTTGATCTGCTATCGCTGGAAAGACACGGGACCCAACTGTGCGGCCGTCTTCCGCAGCAGGAACGAAACATCGAAGGCGGCCGGCGAGTTCACTTTGGTCGACGCTTGGGGCGAATATCGGTATTCGATGGAAAAGTAGTCGGCTTGACGTGTCCCTGGAATGAGACCCTTGAGCCGCGTCTATCGAAGTAAAGCTGAGGTGCCAATTAGAGCGATTGCCGCTGAACCGGGACGTCTGCTTTGAGACCACGGAGAGTCTCGTTTCTACGACTGGCATGCGGCGCTAACCTGCCGCTCCGCTGCCCCACGGGCCATGGAAAGCGCCCGGCCCATCGATGCGTTCGAAGCCGTGCGCGCCGAAGAAATCGCGTTGCGCCTGGATCAGGTTCGAGGTGCCGCGGCCCTGGCGGTAGCTGTCGAAATAGGCAAGCGCCGACGACAGCGCCGGCACGGGTGAGCCGGCTTCCGACGCCCCTGCCACGATGCGCCGCAGCGATGGATGCGCTTCCTGCATCATTGCAATGAAAGCCGGCGCCATCAAAAGATTGGTGGCCGCCCCGCCGGTGCCGAAGGCTTCCGCCATCGTGTCCAGCAATTGCGAGCGGATGATGCAGCCTGCCCGCCAGATCTTGGCGATGGTCGGCATCGGCAGGTTCCAGTTGAATTCCTTCGACGCGCCGCTCATCACCGCGAAGCCTTGCGCATAGGCTGATATCTTGCCGGCGAACAGCGCCAGTTCGAGATCGCCAAGAAGCGCGTCCTTGTCTCCGGAAATGGTGGTCACGCCGCCTTTGCCATAGGCGTTTTCGGCGGCCAGCCGCTCGTCCTTGATCGACGACAGCACGCGCGCCGCCACCGCGGCCTCAATCGCGGTGGCCGGAATGCCGAGCTGCTGCGCTTCGATGACCGACCATTTGCCGGTGCCCTTCTGGCCGGCGCGGTCGAGGATGATATCGACCACCGGCTTGCCTGTCTTCGGATCGTCGGCGGCCAGCACCTTGGCGGTGATCTCGATCAGGTAGGAGTTGAGCCGGCCCTTGTTCCAGCCGGCAAACACCTGTGCGATCTCCTTCGGCCCCATGCCTAACCCGTCGCGCAAGATGCCGTAGATCTCGGCGATCATCTGCATGTCGGCATATTCGATGCCGTTATGGATGGTCTTGACGAAATGCCCGGCGCCATCGGTGCCAAGCCATGCGGCACAGGGCTCATCCCTGAACTTGGCCGAAATTGCGGTCAGCACCTTTTCGACGCGTTTCCAGGACTGTTCCGTGCCGCCGACCATGATCGACGGTCCATGGCGCGCGCCCTCCTCGCCACCGGACACGCCCATGCCGATGAAGGTGAGACCCGAATCGGAAAGCTCGGAGAAGCGCCGCATCGTGTCGCGAAAATTGGCGTTGCCGGCATCGATGACGATGTCGTTGGCCGACAGCACGCCGCGCAGTGCCGCGATCTGCTCATCGACCGGCTTGCCGGCCAGCACCATGATGATGATCGGTCGCGGCGGCCGGATGGCGGCGGCGAGTTCCTCCAGGCTGTAGCAGGGAACAACCATGTCCTTCAGCGCGCCGGCATTCTCGACGAAGGCGTCGGTACGTGCCGCGGTGCGGTTGAAAACGGCTATGCGGTGCCCCTTCTCGGCGATGTTGAGCGCCAGGTTGGAGCCCATCGTGCCGAGGCCGATCAGGCCGATTTCGGCTTTTTCCATCGTTTCTTCCCTGCTTTCGGATCTTTTGTTGAGGCGCGATTTGTAGCGGTGCCCATTCTTCTTGGGATGCCATTCTTGTCGAGATGCCAATCTTGCCGAAATGAATGACGGGCCTTCAAGGCCGCGTCAACCGCCTCGCCGAAATGTGTTGCGCAGACTGCCGGCTGGTCCTCAAGGCCTGATGTCGATCGGCGCCTCTATCTTCACGATCTCGAAATCCGAGACGAGAATATCGAGCCGTGCTGTCCATCGGCCGGGAACCGGGACGACGAGACCGTCGACGCGCCAGGTGCCGTCGCCTGGTTTTTTCGCCGCGCGCTTGATCGGCTCGATCCCGGCATCGGGTTTTGACAGCACCAGCGTCACTTGTTCAGCGTCGAGCGGGCCGAAATCTCCGGTCATGATGACGATCGAGGCGGCAACCGGCCCAACATGGCCGGGTGTGATGCTGAGGTGGGCCATCGCCTTCGGCGTGTGGATATGCACCGAAGCCGGCTGCGCCGCTGCGATCGCCAGGGCGCGTGGCGGCGGCGTGAAGCGCCAGCCGGCGGCAACGCCGAATATCGCCAGAACGATCAGCATCTCAATGCCGATCGAGCGGACCAGCCTCTTCTGTACTTCCGTCTCTCCCGCTTCCGCGGGACCGGTCAGCTTCCAGCGGTTGATGGCGGCCAGAATGAACAGAAACAACAGCAGCGCCAGCTTGACCAGCAGCAGCCGGCCATAGGCGGTCTCGAGCAAAGCTGCGGGCGCCTGTACCTGGATGACAGCCAGCACGAAGCCGGTGGCCGCAAGCACGGCCACGACAGGTAGGATCGCCTGGGAAAACCGATGCAGGAAAGGTGCGGCCTCGGCCGGCTTCCGCCTGATAGTGAGACCGAGCGGCGCAAGCGCCCCGGCCCAGAACGCGATGCCGGCGCCGTGCAGAAACACCATCGGCCTTGTCAGCCATTGCGGTTCGGCAGCACTTGCATGTCCGCTGGCGGCAAGGGCGGCGCCGACACCGGCCAGGCCGGCAAAGGCAAACAGCTTTGCGCCGCCGCGCGGCCCGACCAGCGACAGCAGGCCAAGCCCGAGCGCCACCAGCGCGACCAGCACTGTCCAGCCGAAGCTGGTGCCGAGCCCGGCCTGCCAGACGCCTGGCTGCGCCAGCCGGACGAACGGTGCGCCGAGCGCGTCCAGTCCCTGCAAGCCGAGCGATAACGGCGCCGCGACGAGGCCGCACAGGATCGCGGCGATGACGAAGCGCCGGCCGGAACGCCCGCCCTTCGCCAGCCAGGCGATGGCAAAGGCGCCGCCGACGCCGAGAAACAGGCCGAAACAGAGAAAGACCTTGCCGGTCCAGATTGCCGACCTCAGACCCCGGTCGACAGCTTCGGCGACGGCCGGCGCCGCACTCGGCGCGCCGATCGAAAACAGCACCGAGCCGCCAACCGGATGGCCATCGGCGGAGATCACCCGCCAGCTCAGCACATGCGTGCCGGATCCGAGCCGTTGCGGATTGTCGATGTCGAGCGTCTGGCCATTGAGCCGAAAGGATGTCAGCGGAACCGGCGTTCCATCGGGCCGCACCAAGGTCAGCATCAGCGGTGACACCGGCTCGCTGAAGGTCAGCGAGAACTGCGCGGGGCTCTGCGCCAGCACGGCGCCGTCCGTCGGCTCGGTTGTGACCAGCGCCGCGTGGGCGAAGGCCTGACCTGGCGCGGCAATGGCGGCAAGCAGCACGATCGCAGCCAGCAGGCAGATCGCAAATCGGCCGGTTGTGCAGACCGTTCGCAGCAGGGATGCAGCACTCATGTCACGGCACAAAACAGCGGCGCACTCTTTCGAACAAGGCGCGCCGCCAAAAAATCATAGCTTCGGCGCAAGCTTGAGGCCGGGCGCCGGATATTCCAGCGCGTCCTCATCCTGGCCGGCCGCTGGAATCTCGATCCAGCGTTCGGCGGCGCCGTCGCATTCCTGCACCACCGGGAAGTAGAGCGTTTGGCCTGCCGGCAGATCCGCCGCCAGTGTCCCGCGGAAGACGAATTCGTCGTAGAATTCGTCCGGCAGGCTGCCGCCGCTCCAGTTGACTTCCTTGACGCCGCTGGACACCTCTTGACCATGGAGCTGATGGGATTTCTCGTATCTGCCGTTCTTGACCTGCAGCGTCCAGCCGGCCTTCGGCATCGGCTTCACTGAAATCACTCCCTCCGGGATCTGCACGCGCACGGCGGTCGTCGCCTTGCCTTCACAGCCATGCGGCACGCGCAGGATGGCCTTGTAGGTCGAACCGACCGCCGCCTCCTGCGCTTCCAGCGTAATGTGGGCAAAGGCAGCACTGGTCCCCAGGACGAAAAACACGCCGGCCGACAGAAGATAATTGCTCATGATGGTTCCTCGAGTTTGAATTGTGCGGATCTGGCCGGATCAATTGGCATGGTCGTGCATGCCGCCCGTTTCGCCCATGCCTTCCACCGTGAACTCGACGGCCACCGTGCCAGCCTTTTCGAAGGTCAGCGCAGCGGAAAACTTCTCGCCTTGTTTGGGCTGACGCTTGAGGCCGATAAACATCAAGTGATAACCGCCGGGAGCTAGCGCGGCCTTGCCGCCGGCCGGGATTTCGAGGCCGCCGCTGACCGGGCGCATGGTCATGACGCCGTCCTTGACACCCATTTCGTGCAGTTCGGTCCTGTCCGACACATCGGAGGAGATCGACAGCAGCCGATCCGGCGAACTGCCGGTGTTGGTCACGGTGAAGTAGCCGCCGGCCACTTTGGCGCCCGGTGGCGTGGCGCGCGACCAGGGATGCACGATTTCGAGGTCGCCAACCCTGAACTCATGCGCGAAGACGGCCTGGGCGTTGACGAACAGCAGGGCGAGGAGGAGCACGGTGACGCCGAGTCGCTCCTCGAAGCTGCGCAGGAAGCGGCTGTTGCGGCCGAGCCGCACGCGAAAAGTGTGAGACATGATAGCTCCAGGACCTGAGAAATCGCGCCGTCGGCCAGTCGCGAACAGTTTCGATGTTGAACGAATTCGCCCGCGAAAAATTCCGCATGGCGAACCGGGACGGATCAGGCCGTCACCGGAGGCGCGCGCGGATTCGACGGAGAGCGGTCGCGGGCAAAGTCGAGATGCCTGAACGCCGGCAGCACAAACGCGACGGTTTCGACGGAAAAATTGCCGGACAGCGTGGCGGCAGCGGGCGGCGGCGCGTAGACAGCCGAAGCCATGCCGCAGCCAGGCATGCAGCAGGCCGGCATGTGCTGCTGGTGCGGATCGCCGCTTGGAAGCTGGGCCGCGCCCTCATGGGTGCAGATGACGTTGCCGAAAGCGTCGCGTTGCGAAGCATCCGGCCCGATGCCGAAGGCGAATGCGCCAAGCACCGACTGGAGCACGAGCAAATAGGCCGCGGCGAATGTCGCCGGCATGCTCCATCGTCTCTGCCGGATGTTCAAAGGCCTGCCTCCTCACGCAGCAACGGCAAGATATCTAGCACGGGGCCGGCGGTCGGAAAATCGCCAAATCACCACTGCGGCAACGCGGCGCTTTACGCGCGTTACGGTTGCTGGCCTTCTGGAATCGACGTCAGCAGCGTGTGCCGCGCGGACTTCAGATGCTTGCGGCAGGCGGCGTCGACCTTGCCGAGATCGCGCGATTTGAGCGCCGCGATATAGGCCAGGTGTTCCGCAACCGCCACTTCGTTGCGCTCGCGCTCCTGCGCCTTGTTCCACTGATAGTGGTAGTGGAAGATCATGGCGATGACGTCGTAGAAATCGACGATGAAGCGATTGTGCGACGCGCGGTGGATCAGCCGGTGAAAGCGCTCGTCGAGCTCCGAGAATTCGTTGAAGCGCATGGCGATCTCGCGCGCCAGCAGGCGATGCTCATCCTCCAGCAGGTCGAGGTCGGCCCACACCGGGCTGTCTTCCGGCAGCGCGGCGAAGGCGGCGGCCGAGCGCAGTTCGAACATCTCGCGGATTTCGGTCAGTTCCAGCGCAAAAGCGCGGGTAAAACCTTTCAGCACCCAATGGCTGTTGCGGCGCTTCTCGATCAGCCCGAAGCGGGAAAAGCGGATCAGGAACTCGCGCACGCTGGTGGTGCCAACGCCGATCTCGCGCGCCAGCTCGAGTTCGTTGATCTGCATGCCGGGCTCAGCACCGCCCGCAAGCAGCCGCCGCATGAAGGAGCGCTCGATGATCTGCGACAGCGTGTCGGTTTCTTCCTCGGGAAAAAAGTCGTCCGGCCGCGGCACGCGCAAAACCGTCTTGCTGCGCTTGTTCCAGGCGATCAGCCCGGTCTCTTCCATGCGCGCAAGGATGGTGCGGATCGTCGTGCGGCTGACGCCAAGCAGGGTGCCCAACTCGGGCTCCGACGGCAGGCTTTTCGTTTCGTCGAGCAGCCGCAAACCGCGATTGTAGGCGTCCTTATAGACGTTGTTGCTCTTCGACATCCCCTGCCCCGTTGCGCGCCGGCGCTTGCGGCGGCCGGCTTGAAGCGCGATATGCAGATGCTTCTGGCGCAGGCTCCCGGGAAGCGGAATCGCTTTTCGGAAGTCAGGCCTGGTTCCAGCGTCCGGTCCTCTGCGCATCCGCAAGAACGCGCGGCTTCGTCACGAAAAAACAATTGACGCAAAACTGTTTTTTCACGATAAAAGACATTAACTGTTAACAGGCGCGTGTCAATCGCTTGCCGATCCCAGGAACACCCAGGAAATTGCCCGTGAACACCGCAAACAGCATTCTTCTGTCCCCCGCCGACAATGTCGCGGTCGCCAACGGCCGCATCGAGATCGGCGCGGTGCTGCCGGGCGGCGCCGTTGCCACGGCGCTGATCGAACCCGGCCACAAGGTGGCGATCAAGCCGATTGCCGCCGGCGAGGCCGTGGTCAAATACGCCCAGGCGATCGGCCGCGCCACTGAAGCCATTGCGCCCGGCGAGCATGTCCATTCGCACAATCTGGTCTTCGAATCCGGGCGTTTGCCGGTGGTGCCGCCGAGCGAGGCCGTGCACGCCACAGAGGCCGATCGCGCCCGCACCTTCATGGGCTACCGCCGCGCCGACGGCCGTGCCGGCACGCGCAACTTCATCGGCGTTCTCGCCAGCGTCAATTGCTCGGCCACCGTTTGCCACGCCATCGCCGACGAGGCGAACCGGACGCTGCTGCCCAGATATCCGGGGATCGACGGCTTCGTTCCCATCGTTCACGGCCAGGGCTGCGGCATGAGCGCCACCGGCGACGGCATGATGGTGCTGCACCGCACGCTGGCCGGCTATGCTCGTCACCCGAATTTTGGCGGTGTGCTGATGGTCGGTCTCGGCTGCGAGGTCAACCAGCTCACCCTCTATGGCCAGAAGGGCGTCGCCGCGGGAAAGCGCCATTTCAACATCCAGGAAGCCGGCGGCTCGCGCAAATCTGTCGAGAAGGCGTTGGTCGTGCTGGCCGAGATATCAGAGGAGGTCGGCAAGCTTGAGCGTGAGCCGATCCCGGTCAGCGAGATCGTCGTCGGCCTGCAATGCGGCGGCTCCGACGGCATGTCCGGTATCACCGCCAATCCGGCGCTGGGCGCCGCCGTCGACATCCTGGCCGGCGTCGGCGGCATCGGCATCCTTTCCGAGACGACGGAAATCTACGGCGCCGAGCATCTGCTCGCCTATCGCGCGGCGACCCCGGAGATCGCCGCCAAGCTCGATGGCTATGTAAAGTGGTGGGAAGATCATGTCGCCAAGCATGGCGCCTCCATCGACAACAATCCGTCACCCGGCAACAAGCGCGGCGGCCTGACCACCATTTTGGAGAAGTCGCTTGGCGCCGTCGCCAAGGGCGGCCAAACGCCGCTCAACGGCGTCTTCGGCTATGCCGAGAAGGTCAGCGGCCACGGCTTGGTGTTCATGGACACGCCCGGCTACGACCCGGTTTCCGCCACCGGCCAGGTGGCTGGCGGCGCCAACGTCATCGTCTTCACCACCGGCCGCGGTTCCTGCTTCGGCTGCCGGCCGACACCGTCGATCAAGGTCGCCAGCAACTCGACCATGTACCACACGATGGAAGAGGACATGGACGTGAATTGCGGCGTCATCGCCTCGGGCGAAAAGACCATTGCCGGCATGGGCCGCGAGATTTTCGAGCTGATCGTCGAGACGGCCTCCGGCCGCAAGACCAAGAGCGAGGAGTTCGGCTACGGCGACAACGAGTTCGTGCCGTGGCACCTCGGAGCGACCCTCTAGAACAGCCACCAACTGACTTAAGACATGGACGGGGCCGGCAAATGGCCGGTGGGAGGCTTTGCATGAAGAAACGCCGTGTCGGCAGCACCGCGCTGGAAATAACCGAGGTCAGCTTCGGCGGCGCGGCGGTCGGCGGGCTCTACCGAGCCTGCCCACGCGAGACGGCGATGCAGACGCTGCAGGTCGCCTGGGATGCCGGCGTGCGCTATTTCGATACCGCGCCCTTCTACGGCTTCGGCCTTTCGGAACGCCGCTTCGGCGATTTCCTGCGCGACAAGCCGCGGGACTCCTACATGCTGTCGACCAAGGTCGGGCGCCTGTTGCGGCCGGTGCCGGAAGACCGGATTCCGGATCATTCCTATGTCGATCCGCTGCCCTTTGCGGTCGACTACGACTATTCCTACGACGGTATCATGCGCTCCGTCGAGTTCAGCTATGCGCGGCTTGGCCTCAATCGAATCGACGTCCTGTTCGTCCACGACATCGGCGTCTATACGCATGGCGTCGAGAAAACGAAGCTGCATTTCCGCCAGTTGATGGATGGCGGGCTGAAGGCGTTGGAAGAGCTGAAGTCGCACAAGGTCATTTCCGCCTACGGCCTTGGCGTCAACGAGGTGCAGATCTGTCTCGATGTGCTGCGCCAGGCGCCGCTCGACTGCATCCTGCTCGCCAGCCGCTATTCGCTGCTCGACCGCACCGCCGAAGCCGAATTGCTGCCGCTTTGCCGGCAACGGCAGATCTCGCTGATCATCGGTGGCGTCTTCAACTCGGGCATCCTGGCGACCGGCCCGGTGCCGGGTGCGCATTTCGACTACCTGCCGGCCACCGAGGACATTCTCGACCGCGTCGGCGCCATGGAAAAAATCGCCGCTGAGGGCGGCTATCCGCTTGCCGCGGCGGCATTCCAGTTCCCGCTGCACGAGCCTGTGGTGGCTTCTGTGCTGACGGGCACCGCCAAGCCGGCCAATCTGGAACGAAATCTGCAACTGCTCGACATCCAGGTGCCCGAAACAGAATTCGCCAAATATGATCCCTACACGGTCGTTCAGAAGCTCGGCTGATGCGCTGCGGCCTTCGCCGGTTGAACGGCGGACGGTGCGATCAGGAGGCGCCCCACCTTACGCCTCAAAAAAGAATGAATATTCTATCTTGACCGGAAGATGGAATTAATATTCCATACCTTTTCGGGAGGGGGTTTGGCAATGAGGATCGGCACTCCCTTCCGGTCGGGGCATACGCAGGACGATACGAAACACCGCTTGCGTCGACCCAACCTATGCACTATCAAAATGCGGTAAATGTTTTTTATTGATAAAGTTCCGTTTGGCCAGCGCCTATCCAAACCGAGCTTCCGCTACGTTCACCAGGCGACCTAGGGAGGAAGTCTAAATGAAATTCGTGACCAGCATTCTCAACCGCCGCGTATTCGTGGCGCTCGCCGCCGCCTCGATGCTTGCCGGCGTGATGCATTCGGCGCCGGCTTCGGCGGCGGACGTAACCATTCCGATCATCGTCAAGGACACCACCTCTTTTTACTGGCAGATCGTGCTGGCCGGCGCCCGCAAGGCCGGCAAGGACCTCGGCGTCAACGTGCCGGAACTCGGCGCCCAGGCGGAGACCGACGTCAACGGCCAGATCTCGATCCTTGAAAACGCCGTCGCCGGCAACCCGGCTGCCGTGGTCATCGCACCAACCGAGGCCAAGGCGCTCGGCAAGCCGATCGACGAGGCAGCCACCAACGTCAAGATCATCGGCATCGATTCCGGCGCCGACTCCAAGGCCTTCACCTCGTTCCTGACCACCGACAATATCCAGGGCGGCCGCGTCGCCGCTGACGGGCTGGCGGCCGCGATCGGCGAAGCCAATGGCGGCAAAATCGAGGGCGACGTCGCCCTGATCACCGCGCTTCCGGGTGCCGGCTCGCTCGAGCAGCGCGCCCAGGGCTTCAAGGAACAGCTTGCCGCCAAATATCCCGGCCTCAAGCTCATTGCCGACAAATACGCCGACGGCCAGGCCACCACCGGCCTCAACATCGCAACCGACCTGATCACCGCCAACCCGAACCTCAAGGGCATCTTCGCCTCCAACCTGATCATGGCGCAGGGCGTCGGTCAGGCGATCGCCGAGAACAGCCTTGCCGGCAAGGTCGGGCTGATCGGTTTCGACAGCGACGAGAAGCTGGTCAAGTTCCTCAATGACGGCGTCATTTCCGGCCTCGTCGTCCAGGATCCGTACCGGATGGGCTATGACGGCATCAAGACGGCGCTCGCTGCCTCGAAGGGCGAGAAGGTCGAGGCCAATGTCGACACCGGCGCCAACCTCGTCACCAAGGCTAACATGAAAGATCCGAAGATCGACGCGCTGCTCAATCCGAAGCTCGACTGAGCACCGGCATTGGCACACCGTTTCCGGGGCTTTTTGCCCCGGAAACGACCTACACGCGTGCCACTCGTGAGGCCGATCTGGGAGGCCAATCTGGGAGGCCAATTGGGAGGAACGTCATGACGTCGACGGCGCAGGAACTGCATCCCGCCCCAACGCTGGAACCGGGCAGGACGATCCTCGAACTCAAGGGACTGGAGAAGCGATATCCCGGCACGCACGCGCTGAAGCCGGTTGACCTCGCCTTCAAGGCCAGCGAAATCCACGCCATTGTCGGCGAGAACGGTGCCGGCAAATCCACCCTGATCAAGCTTTTGACCGGCGTCATGCCGCGCACCTCCGGCGACGTCATCTGGGAGGGCAAGCCGGCAGCGCTGGCGACGCCGCATGAGGCGATGGCGCTCGGCATCAATGCCGTGCACCAGGAGGTCGTTCTGTGCCGCCATCTCACTGTCGCGGCCAACATGTTCCTCGGCGAGGAGGATTCCCGCTTCGGCATACTGCAGCAGCGGGCCATGGTCAGGGAAGCGCAGAAGATCATCGACGATCTCGGCTTCGATCTGCCGGCGCATGTCGTGCTGGGTGACCTGACCATAGGCCAGCAGCAGCTGATCGCCGCCGCCCGCGCCACCGTGCGCGGCACCAAGTTCCTGATCTTCGACGAACCGACTGCCTATCTCACCCGCAAGGAAGCCGACCAGCTGTTCACGCTGATCCGCCGGCTGAAGGGCGAAGGCGTCACCATCATCTACATCAGCCACCGCATGGAAGAGGTATTCGAGCTCGCCGACCGCGTCTCGGTGCTGCGCGACGGCACGCTTGTCGGCACCAGGAACATCGCCGAGACCAACGACGCCGAGCTGGTCAAGATGATGATCAACCGCTCGATCGAGCAAGTCTATCACAAGGAGCATTTTACCCCGGGCGCGACGCTGCTCGAAGCCCGAAATCTTTCCGGCAAGGGCTTCGAAAATGTCTCGATGACGGTCCGTGCCGGCGAAATCGTCGGGCTCTACGGCCTGATCGGCGCCGGGCGCAGCGAGTTCGTCACCACGCTCTACGGCCGTCACCGCAAGTCGGCCGGCCAGATCCTCTGGGAGGGCAAGGAGGTTCAGGTCAACTCCGAGCATGACGCTATCAGGCTCGGCATGGCGCTGGCGCCGGAAAGCCGCCGCGACCAGGGCCTCTGCCTCAACCTGCCGGTCGGCCTCAATCTCAATCTGCCGATCTACAAGCGCATCTCCAGCAATCTGCTGATCTCCAGCGCACAGGAGAAGACCGAGGCGGATCGCCAGATCGCCAATCTCAGGATCAAGACGCCGACGCGTCACGCCCTCGCCTCCAGCCTGTCCGGCGGCAACCAGCAGAAGATCGTCATCGGCAAATGGCTGGCGCACGGCGCCAAGCTGTTCATCTTCGACGAGCCGACAGTCGGCGTCGATGTCGGCACCAAGGCCGAGATCTACCGCCTGTTCAGTGCGCTTTTGTCCAAGGGCGCCGGCATCATCCTGATCTCGTCCTATCTGCCCGAGGTCTATGAACTGGCCGACACGCTGCATGTGTTCCGGCGCGGCAAGCTGGTGGCCACTCATGGTTTCCACACTGCCGACCATGAGGAGATCCTCACCCAGGCGCTGGCCGAGAAACAAGAAAAACCGGGAGGACAGATATGAGCACCGAGGCGATCGCGGCCGAAAGGCCGAAACGCAACTACAACGCGCTGTTCGGGCTGACGCTGCTGGCGCTGCTGGTGCTGTTGTGGGTCATCCTGTCGGTGGCGACGCCGAGCTTCGCCTCCGCCAACAACATCTCGAACCTGCTGCGGCAAGGTTCGATGATCGCCATCCTGGCGGTCGGCCAGACCTTCGTCATCATCACCGGCGGTATCGACCTTTCCGTCGGCGCCGTGGTTGGCTTCGCCACCGTCATCGTTGCGATGCTGATCAATGCCGGCGTGCCGATTTACCTCGCCATCCTGATCACCTTGCTGGTTGGCGTCGCCATCGGCCTGTTCCACGGCTTCGGCATCGTCAAGATGGGCCTGCCGCCCTTCATCATCACGCTGGCGACGCTGACCTCGCTGCGCGGCATCGGCCTTTTGATGACCAATGGCAACTCGATCTCGATCAACAACGACGCCTTCCAGCTGTTTTCGCGCAGCTCGTTCCTCGGCGTCCCCAATCTGTTCTGGATGGTGATCCTGGTCGGCATCCCCGCCTACATCTTCCTGCATCACAGCCGCTGGGGCCGGTATCTGTTCTCGGTCGGCTCCAACGCCGAGGCCTCGCGTCTGTCCGGCGTCAACGTCCAGCGCACCATCTACATGGCCTATACGCTGTCTGGCCTCTGCGCGGCTTTTGTCGGCGTGCTGCTTGCCTCGCGCATCGGCATCGGCAATCCGACGCAGGCCGAGGGCTGGGAGTTGCAGGCGATCGCCTCGTCGGTGATCGGCGGCACTTCGCTGTTCGGCGCCGTCGGCTCGGTGCACGGACCGCTGCTCGGCGCCTTCATCCTCGCCACTATCAACAACGGCGCCAATCTCTTGAACGTCAATGCCTTCTGGCAGCGCATCATTACCGGCGTGCTGATCATCGTCATCGTCTATTTCGACGGCCTGCGCCGCCGCGGCAAATAGACCATCTTAACAACCGCCGGCCCGGCGATCGGGCCGGCGGCGCCATGAACCGACTGGATCAAAGCATGAAAGCCGTCATCTGCCGTTCGCCCGGCGATCTTGTTGTGGAAGACCGCCTGGCGCCGGGCACACCACCGCCGGGCTGGGCGTTGGTCGCGGTCAGTCATGTCGGCATCTGCGGCACCGACTATCACATCTTCGAGGGCAAGCATCCGTTCCTCGCCTATCCCCGCATCATGGGTCACGAGGTCTCCGGCACCGTGATCGAGGCCGGCGAAGGCGTCGACCTGCCGGTGGGCGAGCCGGTGATCATCAACCCGTATCTCGCTTGCGGCAAATGCAGCGCCTGCCGCCTAGGCAAGCCGAATTGCTGCGTCAGGATCGAGGTGCTCGGCGTCCACCGCGACGGCGCCATGTGCGAACGGATCCTGGTGCCGGCGCAAAATCTTTATCCGGCCAACGGCCTGTCGCTGGCCGATGCCGCCGCCGTCGAATTCCTGGCGATCGGGGCGCATGCCGTGCGGCGCTCGCTGGCTGATCCCGGCGCGCGCACGCTGGTCATCGGTGCCGGGCCGATCGGCCTCGGCACGGCGCTGTTTGCCCGCATCGCCGGTCTCGACGTGACGCTGCTCGACATGAGCGCGGAAAGGCTTGGCTTCGCCGCAAGCGAACTCGGCTTCGCCACCCTCGACGCATCACGGCAGTCTGCGACCGATCTGGTTCGCGAGGCGACCAACGGCGAAGGTTTTGACGTGATTTTCGATGCCACCGGCAACACTCAGTCCGTCCAGTCAGCCTTCGCCCATGTCGCGCATGGCGGGACGCTGGTCCTGGTCAGCGTCGTCAAGGACGACATCGTCTTTTCCGATCCTGAATTCCACAAGCGCGAGATGACGCTGATCGGCAGCCGCAACGCTCTGCGCGTCGACTTCGACCATGTCGCCGCCTCGATCCGCGATGGTGCTGTGCCGCTGGCAAAGCTCGTCACCCATCGCACGACGCTTGGCGACACGCCGCGCGACCTCGCCCGCTGGGCGCATGAGAAATCCGGCCTGATCAAGGCCGTCATCCAGGTCGGATGAACCGGACTTTAAAGCGCCGATATCTTGAGCTCGACCCGCTCAGCCGGAAACCGGGTTTCGGCAAACTGGATCGGCTGGCCGTCCGGCGTGACGTTGACGGCGACCGTGACCAGCACGATGGCGCCGGGCTGCAGATTAAGATCGGCAAGGTCGGCGGCGTCCGCGTGGCGGGCCGACAACACCGTCGATTGTCTGAGATAGTCACCGATGCCGAAACGCCGGAATGAGGCGGTCACCGATCCGGTTTCGGCCATGGCGGCATCGATGCCGGCGAAGCGAGCCGCGTCGAACCAGCCGGTCGCACGCGAGACCGGTTGCCCATCGGCTTCGCCGCGTGTCTCGAGGCGTATGACAGTCGAACCCCTGGCAAGCCCCAGCCCTTCGGCGACGCGCCGGCTGGCCGGCTCGACCGCCGATTCGAGCAGCACGCTGCGGCGCTCCGACGCCTGCCCTTGCAAGCCCTCCGAAAAACGGGTGCGGGCGCCGATCGGATAGGACAGGCGCTTGCGCGACAGCACGAAGGTGCCGCGCCCCTGTTCGGCCCTGAGCACGCCATCCTGCACCAGTGCGGCGATGGCGCTGCGCACCGTATGGCGGTTGACGCCATAGCGCTGGGCCAGTGCAACTTCCGGTGGCAATGCAGCATTCTCGGCAAAGTCGCCGACGGCGATCGACTGCAGGATCTGGTCGGCGATCTGCCGCCACAGCGAGACGCCGCTGCGCCGCTCCAAGCTGCTGGCCATCTGCTGACCGATCATTTCTTTGCCCCGATCTTTTCGCGCTGTCATCCGTCCGTCATGGACACGCTTTAGAAAATAGATATAATTTGTATAATTGTCCATATCAATGGACGAATTTTCGATGCAAGGGAATGTCAACCATGCGAGGACAGGAAGCGCGCGATCAGCAGCTTGAGCGCAAGGCCGTCATGGCGACGTTGGCGCAATCGACCGGCGACGATATCGTCCGCCTCTGGAACGAAGCCGGCCTGCCTTCGGAAGCAGAACTCCTGCGCGGCCCTGAAACCGGCCTGGTCACCGTGCGTGGCCGCATCGGCGGCGGCGGCGCACCATTCAACGTCGGCGAGGCGACGGTCACCCGCGCGACTGTGCGGCTTGCCTCGGGAGAAGTCGGCCACTGCTATGCGCTCGGCCGTGACAAGCAGAAAGCAAAACTGGCGGCGATCGCCGACGCGCTCTGGCAGGATCCCACCCGCCGCAACGAGGTCGAGAGCAAACTCATTGCGCCGCTGCAGGCCGCACTGGCCAGCCGACGTGAGCGGCGGCGCGCCGAGACGGCGGCAACGAAGGTCGATTTCTTCACCATGGTACGCGGAGAAGACTGATGGACATCGCAACGCAAGCGATCGAGGGCGGCTTTGCCAATCCGGTGTTCGACGCCCAGACAGTGTTCCGCGCCGTGATGGACGCAATGGCGCGGCCGGGCACCCTGCAGCCTCTGCCGGTCTTTGCCCGCCCACCGGCGCCGCTGTCGGCCACCGCGGGCGCCATCGCGCTGGCGCTGTGCGACAACGACACGCCGCTCTGGCTCGACCTCGTTCTGCAGGCCCCAGCAGCGATGAAATCCTGGCTCGGCTTCCACACCGGCGCGCCACTGGCCCACACGCCAGCCGATGCGCATTTCGCGCTGATCGCCACGCCGGCCGAGATGATGGCGCTCGACGGCTTTTCACAAGGCACCCAGGACTATCCCGACCGCTCGACGACGCTGATCCTGCAGGTCAGCGATCTCGTCTCAGGCGCGCCGCTGCTGCTCGAAGGTCCTGGCATCGAAACAACCGCGACAATCGCGCCGGCGCAGATGCCGCGCCACTTCGTCGAACAATGGAAGCAGAACAATCAGCGTTTCCCCCGTGGTGTCGACCTTATCCTCGCCACCCCGGAAGGCGTTGCCTGCCTGCCGCGTACGACGCGCATCAAGACGATGGAGGCGTGATATGTATGTCGCGGTAAAAGGCGGTGAAGCGGCCATTGCCAACGCCCACGCCCTGCTCGCCGACCGCCGCCGCGGCGACCGTTCCGTGCCGGCGCTTCGCCTCGACCAGATCGTCGAGCAGCTGGCGCTCGGCGTCGACCGGGTGATGAGCGAAGGTTCGCTCTACGACCGTGAATTGGCGGCGCTGGCCATCGTTCAGGCGCGCGGCGACATGATCGAGGCGATCTTCCTGGTTCGCGCCTATCGCACCACGCTGCCGCGCTTCGGCTACACCAGGGCGATCGACACCGGGGCGATGCTGGTCGAGCGGCGCGTGTCGGCGACCTACAAGGATCTTCCCGGCGGCCAGCTGCTCGGCCCGACCTTCGACTACACGCACAGGTTGCTCGACCCCGAACTCGCCGCGGGCGGCGACGTCGCCGAGCCGCTGCAGCGTGCCAGCGACGCGGACGCCATGCCGCGCGTCTCCGCCATCCTCGCCCGCGAAGGCCTGATCGAGCCCGATGGCGACATGCCGCAGGACCATATCCCGGGCGACATCACCCGCGAGCCGCTGGAGTTCCCGATGGCGCGCGACATCCGCCTGCAGGCGCTGTCACGCGGCGACGAGGGTTTTTTGCTGGCGCTCGGCTACTCCACCCAGCGCGGCTATGCCCGCAACCATCCGTTCGTCGGTGAGGTTCGCATCGGCGAGGTCGAGCTGGAACTCGACGTGCCGGAGCTGCCATTCGCCGTACCGCTCGGTTCTGTGCGTGTCACCGAGTGCCAGATGGTCAACCAGTTCAAGGGCTCGGCCAAGGCGCCGCCGCAATTCACCCGCGGCTACGGCCTCG
Organism: Mesorhizobium sp. WSM4806; assembly: GCF_055811635.1. Classification (NCBI taxonomy): domain Bacteria; kingdom Pseudomonadati; phylum Pseudomonadota; class Alphaproteobacteria; order Hyphomicrobiales; family Phyllobacteriaceae; genus Mesorhizobium; species Mesorhizobium sp. WSM4806. Next base: position 181,528 of record NZ_JBVVQZ010000010.1, read on the forward strand.
TCTTCGGCCAGAGCGAGCGCAAGGCGATGGCCATGGCGCTCTGCGACCGCGCGCTTCGTGCAACCGAATTCGGCGAAGATGTCGTCGCCGCTGCCCAGGACGAGGAATTCGTCATCTCGCATTCCGACAATGTCCAGGCGACCGGCTTCGTCGAGCACCTCAAGCTGCCGCACTATGTCGACTTCCAGGCCGAGCTCGACCTGGTGCGCCGCATGCGCGCCGAGCACGACGCCCGCGAGAACGGCGGCAAGATGGAAGAAAAAAGGGAGGCCGCGGAATGACCGCACAACCGACCGACATCGCCACCTACAACTTCGCCTATCTCGACGAGCAGACCAAGCGGATGATCCGCCGCGCGATCCTCAAGGGTATCGCCATTCCCGGCTATCAGGTGCCGTTCGCCTCGCGCGAGATGCCGATGCCTTATGGCTGGGGCACCGGCGGCGTTCAGGTCACCGCCTCGATCATCGGCCCGGACGATGTGCTGAAGGTCATCGACCAAGGCGCCGACGATACCACCAATGCGGTCTCGATTCGCGCCTTCTTCAAGAAGGTCGCCAATGTCGCCGTCACCACCGACACGGCGAAGGCGACCATCATCCAGACCCGCCACCGCATCCCCGAGCACCCGCTGACCGCAGGCCAGGTGCTGGTCTATCAGGTGCCGATTCCCGAGCCGCTGCGCTTCCTCGAGCCGCGCGAGACGGAAACGCGGAAAATGCATGCGCTGGAGGAATATGGACTCATGCATGTAAAACTCTACGAAGACATCGCCAGACACGGTCGCATCGCCACCACCTACGCCTATCCGGTCAAGGTCGAGGGTCGCTATGTGATGGACCCGTCGCCGACGCCGAAGTTCGATAACCCGAAAATGCACCGTTCGCCGGCTCTGCAACTGTTCGGCGCCGGCCGCGAAAAGCGCATCTATGCGCTGCCGCCTTTCACCGACGTGATCAGCCTCGACTTCGAGGACCATCCGTTCGAGGTGCAGACCTTCGACCAACCCTGCGCACTGTGCGCGGCCGAAAACGTCTATCTCGACGAGGTCATCCTCGACGACCATGGCGGCCACATGTTCGTCTGCTCCGATACCGACCATTGCGAGAAGCGGCGCGAGCAAGGCCATCGCGGCCACCTTGCGCCCGAGACGATGGAGCCGGCGCAATGACCGACGAACCGCTGCTGCGCGTTTCCGCGCTGTCCAAGTTCTACGGCTCGCGCATTGGTTGCGAGAACGTCAGCTTCGACCTGTGGCCGGGCGAGGTGCTGGCAGTGGTCGGCGAATCCGGATCCGGCAAGACGACGCTGCTCAACTGCCTGTCGACCAGATTGCTGCCGAGTTCCGGCACCGCCAGCTACCGCATGCGCGACGGCCAGCTCCGCGAGCTTTACCGCATGAGCGAGGCCGAGCGCCGCTTCCTGATGCGCACCGACTGGGGTTTTGTCCATCAGAACCCCGCCGACGGGCTGCGCATGACGGTGTCGGCCGGCGCCAATGTCGGCGAGCGGCTGATGGCGGTCGGCGACCGCCACTATGGCAATATCCGCGCCACCGCCGTCGACTGGCTGTCGCGCGTGGAGATCGACGGGGACCGTATCGACGACGAACCGCGCGCCTTTTCCGGCGGCATGCGCCAGCGCCTGCAGATCGCCCGCAACCTCGTCACCGGGCCGCGGCTGGTGTTCATGGACGAGCCGACCGGCGGCCTCGACGTTTCGGTGCAGGCGCGCCTGCTCGACCTGTTGCGCGGCCTGGTCACCGATCTCGGCCTGGCGGCGATCGTCGTCACCCACGACCTTGCGGTGGCGCGTCTGCTGTCGCAACGCATGATGGTGATGAAGGACGGCCGCGTCGTCGAAAGCGGCCTCACCGACCGCGTGCTTGACGATCCCCGCGCGCCCTACACCCAGCTTCTCGTTTCTTCCATTCTGCAGGTGTGATCATGGCAACCCCGCTCGTCGTCTCCGATGTTGCCAAGAGCTTCACCATGCATCTGCGTGACGGCATCAGACTGCCGGTCGTCGCCGGCGTGTCGTTCTCGATCAGGAGCGGCGAATGTGCCGTGCTCGGCGGCCCCTCCGGCGCCGGCAAGAGCTCGATCCTGAAGATGCTCTACGGCAACTATGCCGTCGATGCAGGCCAGATCATCGTCCAGCACGAGGACGGGCTCATCGATCTGGCGACGGCCAGCCCACGCACCGTGCTTGCCGTGCGCCGGCTGACGATCGGTTATGTCAGCCAGTTCCTGCGCACCGTGCCGCGCGTCTCGGCGCTGGATGTCGTCGCCGAACCGCTGGTCGAGCGCGGCGAGGACCGCGAGGTCGCGCGCGGCAAGGCACGCGCCTTGCTGGCGCAACTCAACCTGCCGGAAAGGCTCTGGGCACTGCCGCCGGCGACCTTTTCCGGCGGCGAGCAACAGCGCGTCAACATCGCGCGCGGCTTCATCACCGAGCACCCGATCCTGCTGCTTGACGAGCCGACCGCTTCGCTCGACGCCAGCAACCGCGACGTGGTGATTGCGCTGATCGCGGCCAAGAAGGCAGCCGGCGTCGCCCTGCTTGGCATCTTCCACGACCATGATGTGCGCGAGGCAGTGGCCGACCGCGTCATCGACGTGACCGCTTTTGCCGCCGGGAAAATCGCCGCATGACCAGAAAACTGTCGGAAACGCCGCTTGTCCACGAGACAGCGGAAGTCGACAACTCGACGCTCGGCCGCTGGACCGAGATCGCCGAACGCTGCCGGCTTTCGGAAAGTACGCTCGGCGACTATTCCTACATGATGCAGGACTGCAGCGCCTGGTGCGCGACGATCGGCAAATTCGCCAACATCGCCGCCAGCGTGCGCATCAACGCCACCAACCATCCGACCTGGCGGCCGACGCTGCACCATTTCACCTATCGCGCCTCTGACTATTGGGACGACGCCGAGCACGAGAGCGAATTCTTTGCCCAGCGCCGCGCCAAACGGGTCACCATCGGCCACGACACCTGGTTTGGCCACGGCTCGACCATCCTGCCCGGCGTCAGCGTCGGCGACGGTGCGGCGGTCGGCGCCGGCGCCGTGGTATCGAAAGACGTCGCGCCCTACACCATCGTCGGCGGCGTGCCGGCCAAACCGATCCGCGAACGCTTCGACCGCCGCACGGCGGAACGCTATCAGGCGCTTGCCTGGTGGGATTGGGACCACGCCCGCCTGCGCGCCGCGCTCGACGATTTTCGCGCGCTTTCGGCGGAAGCATTTCTGGAAAAATACGGCGGCTAACGTCCCTTGCCAACGCTGTCGCCTTATGATTGACGATTGCCGGGCAGAAAGTTGTAAGGAAAAGTCGTAAGGATTGGCATGCTCGGACGATGGATCGGATCTTGCCTGGTTGCGCTGGTGGTTCTCTTGCCTCAACAAGCGCCTGCCGAGCAGGTGCCGAAGATGGATCCTCGCGGCGCGGTCCTTTGCATCTGGATGATCTATGCATCAATCCACGCGATCGGTGAAAACTGCGCTCCGAAACAGGATCGTGATTTTCTCGACTTCCTTCAGTCCGGGATCGACCGCATGAACGTCTTCATCATCAGGAACTCGGACACCACGCAGGCTATGCTGGACGAACGCCAGAACCAGATCCGCGTGCGCCAAGCGCAACGCGGCACCTCCTCTTGTGAGCCGGAGGACGAGAGCATGGCACTCTACAATTCGCTCAAGTCTATCGATCCCAGCCAGCACACCGACAGTATGGACAAGTTGCTCGAAGTCGATCGCGAGCCCTTGTCAAACCCCTGTCTTTGAAGGTTCCTTTCTCGCCCTGCAGGCAGTTTTCATGTGTCCGACACATGACTCGGACAGGACGCGGTCTTTCCCTGGAGAGCGCCATGCTTCACTCCAGGAAACGTCGCTCGCCGGATTTTTTGCAGGCTCGAACACGTGCCTCTCGACGCCAGCATCGACGACTTGACCCGGCTCTATCTCGGACGCCTGAACGGCTTCCAAGGTTGCGTGCGTTCAAGGCCAGGGCTGTCGATGTCGTGCCGACCGGGCTTACCGTTGTCGGCGCGTCAGACGAGGCTGAGCGCGTCATGCGCGCGTGGCGCGATGCTGTCGGTGCCCTTCGGATACCAACATCCGGACCACGACACCTACGCATTCCACATAACCTTCGCCTACCCGATCCGCCGTCTCGACGACAAAAGTGCATCGCAATGGCAGGACGTGTTCGATGATTGCCTCTCGCTGCTCGCCCGTCAGGCTCCAGTGATCGAACTGCGGCCGCCGGTTCGCCGCCTTCCAGGCTGTGGACGGTAACAAAACTGACATCAATCCTACACCGCAATTTCATGCGGCTGCGTTAGCGAAGGTTAACAGACCTTCAACTGCGACTGGACTGGAACCTGCTCTATGCCAGCAACCTCAGCCACGCTCGAAATCCGCGGCGTCACCCGTCGGTTTGGCAGGAACACCGCCGTCAGCAATGTCGACATCTCGATCCCGCACGGCCAAATGGTCGGCATCATCGGCCGCTCGGGCGCCGGCAAGTCGACGCTTTTGCGCATGATCAACCGCCTCATCGATCCGAGCCAAGGGTCGATTTTCTTTGACGGCGCCGAAGTCTCCAGCCTGCGCGGCTCGCTGCTCAGGCGCTGGCAGCGCGACTGCGCCATGATCTTTCAGCAATTCAACCTGGTGCCGCGCCTCGACGTGCTGACCAATGTGCTGCTCGGCCGGCTCAATCACCGCTCGACAATTGTCAATCTGCTCGGTGTCTTCTCCCGCGAGGAACGGGCCGAGGCGATCGCGGCGCTCGAACGCCTCGACATCGCCCGCACGGCGCTGCAGCCGGCCGGCACCTTGTCCGGCGGCCAGCAGCAGCGCGTGGCGATTGCCCGCGCCATGATGCAGCAGCCGAAAGTCATCCTCGCCGACGAGCCGATCGCCTCGCTCGACCCGCTCAACGCCAAGGTGGTGATGGATTCGCTGCAGGACATCAATCTGCGCGAGGGCCTCACCGTCGTCACCAATCTGCACACGCTGGATACCGCGCGCACCTATTGCAACCGCATCATCGGCATGGCCGCCGGCAAGGTGGTGTTCGACGGCCCGCCCGAAGAGCTCAATCGGGAGGCCGTGCGCATGGTCTATGGCGCTGACAGCAATGGCGGCGAAATCTCCGAGGCGATCACTTCGACCAGCGTCACCATCAAGCAAAAGATCGTCGCATCCGCCGGACCCCTCGAGCCCGCATTTCCCGGCTACTAGGTCCACGATCCGGCAAGGGATACCGGTATACGAGTATACGAAAAGCAGACGACGAAAGAGCGCCCTGGACCGTCAGTCCGCATCAAGGCCGGGCATAAAAAAGCGCCGTCAAAATTCGAACGCTGCCGGCGCGATGCCGGAACCAACAGGAGAGACGCGAAATGTTTAGAAAAATACTTTTCGGTGCCGTTTCCATCCTCGCCATGGCGATGGGCGCAGTCCAGGCACAGGACCTGAAGGAATTCCGCGTCGGCATTCTGGGCGGCGAGAACGAAGCCGACCGCCTGCGCAACTACCAGTGCTTCGCCGACCACATCAAGCAAGTCCTCGGCGTCGAAAAAGTTTCGCTGTTCCCGGCCGCCGACTACGACGGCGTCATCCAGGGCCTGCTCGGCGGCACGCTCGACTTTGCCGAGCTCGGCGCTTCCGCCTACGCCAAGGTCTATCTCGAAAACAAGGACGCGGTTCAACCGATCCTGACGACGATCCAGACCGACGGCTCGACCGGCTACCGTGCGGTCATGGTCGCCCGAGCTGATTCCGGCATCAAGACGCTCGCCGACATGAAGGGCAAGAAACTCGGTTTCGCCGATCCCGATTCGACTTCTGGTTACCTGATCCCGGTCACGTCACTGCCCAAGGACATCGGCATGGATGTGAAGAGCTACTTCGCGTCGACCGGTTTCGGCGGCGGCCATGAACAGCTTGTCCTTGAAGTCCTGAAGGGCACGTTCGATGCCGGCACCACCTGGGCCTCCGGCGTCGGCGACTTCAACGACGGCTACAGCTCGGGCAATCTGCGCAAGATGGTCGACAAGGGCGTCCTCAAGATGGATGACCTCGTCGAACTGTGGCAGTCGCCCCTGATCCCGAACGGCCCGCTGGTATTGCGTACGTCGATCGACGCCGGCACCAGGCAGAAGATCACCGATTTCCTGACCAAGCTTCCGGAAACCGATCCGGCCTGTTTCTCGGCAATTCAAGGCGGCGATTACAAGGGCTATTCGCCGGTTACCCCGGAATTCTACCAGCCGATCATCGACGCCCGTAAGGCGAAGATCGGCTCGTAGAAACAAACTGCCACAACGCCGCCGGGGCCATGTGCCGCCGGCGGCGTTGCCGCATCAGGGGCCGGGGATCTATCGATGAGTGCGACCGAAATTTACCGCGCGCCCGCGCTTTCACCGGAGGGAGCCACCGTCGAGCGGCACTGGCGCGATCTTGCCGCCCGCCGGCGCCTTTACACGATCGGCGGCCTGGTTTTCCTGTTTCTTGCACTCTCCGGCTCGCTCTGGTTCGCCAACGAAACCAACGCCGGAAAGTTCTTCGACCGCCTTCCCTACGTCGCCGACTTTTTCGCCGAGTTGAAGCCGCGCGACTGGTTCGACCCGGCGCGTGCGCTGTTCGACCTGCCGTCCCCCTATGACGACGGCAGCCTCAAGTTCGACTACCCGGAAGGCCGGGTCTACCTGACCCAGGGCATCTACATTCCGGAGTATTTCCACCGGATGATCGAGACGCTGAACATCGCCCTGTTTTCGACGCTGGTGGGCGCCACATTCGGTTTCCTGCTCTGCTTCTTCGCTGCAGGCAATATCACGGCCAGCCGCTGGGTCCGTTTCGCTACCCGCCGCTTCCTTGAAATTGTCCGCGCCTTTCCGGAAATTGTCATTGCCGGCTTTTTTCTGGCGATTTTCTCGCTAGGGCCGATTCCTGCGATCATTGCGGTCAGCATCCATACCGTCGGCGCGCTCGGAAAAATGTTCTTCGAAGTCGTCGAAAATGCCGACATGAAACCTGAGGAAGGCTTGCGCGCCGTGGGCGCCAATTGGGTCGAGCGGGTGTGGTTCGGCATCGTGCCCCAGGTCCTGCCCAACTTCATCAGCTATTTCCTGCTCCGCTTCGAGATCAATGTGCGCGCTTCGACCATTCTCGGCGCCGTCGGCGCCGGCGGCATCGGCGAATCCCTGCGTCTTTCGATCGGCCGAGGCCATGAGGCCAAGACCATCGCCATCGTCTTCCTGCTGTTCTGCACGATCGTCGCCGTCGACCAGCTTTCGGCATGGCTGAGACATCGTCTTGTCGGCCGCCAGGCGTTCGCATACGGCGGAGAGTAACGCGATGAACGCCGCCGCCATCAACGACGTCGCCGCTCGCCATCCGGACGCGTTCCGGCGCTCGCTGTGGAAGCGCTACGCCACTCCGATCGGCATGCTTCTTTGCATTCTCTACACCTTCTATTGTTCGTGGTTCTTGTCGGTCGCCGCCGTTCTCGAAAAGGCGAACTGGAACCTTGCCGGCGCTTATCTCGCCGACTGGGTGTCTTACGAAATCCGGCCCGACATCGAATTCAAGGACAATCATCTGACAATCGACTACTCCCGCTTCTCCAAGCTGGGATCCAATCCAGATCCCGACTGGGTGGCCAAGCAGATGGCCGTCATCGAGCGGCAGGTCGAGACAGCGCCGGCACCGGCGATCGCGACCAACAAGTCGTCGCATGATTCGTTCATGGCGCCTGGCGCGCCAACTGCCGAGAACCCGGCCGCCCCGTCGGGCCAATCCGCTCCTGCGGTGCCTGAAACGGTGCGCGAAAACGCCGTCGTGGCGGCGACCGTCACCCTTGGCAATGGCCAGATCGCCGTCACGCCAAACCTGGTCACCGTGACGCGCGGCGCCGAAACCGTCGTCTTTGACATCGCCAAGGGCAGTTCTGTGACACCGCGCATACCGCTGCCCGACTGGATCGAGCAACGCAGGCCAGGCTCGACAGCCTATGTCTCGTTCGGATTTCTCGGCCGTGCTGAGGTGCAGAACGACGAGGTAGTCGCCTGGCGACGTTTCTTCGGCTGGGCCAATTTCGTGTTCGACACGAACTCGCCATTCTGGGGAAAGCCGTTCAGCGAGGTCGCTTCACTGATCGTCGCCGGGGCTCGCATCGACCCGTCGCGGTCAAACGCGGCGCTCGCCTGGGACAACATTTTGAACAACGCCGAGTGGCAGCACGGCGACGTCTGGCTGAAACTCTTGCAGACCATCGTCATGGCTTTTGTCGGCACCGTGCTGGCCTCGATCGTTGCCTTTCCGCTCGCCTTCCTGGCTGCGCGCAACGTCACGCCGAGCCGCATAGCCAACCAGGTGACAAAGCGCTTTTTCGATTTCCTGCGCTCGGTCGACATGCTGATCTGGGCGCTGTTTTTTACGCGCGGCTTTGGTCCTGGGCCGCTGGCCGGCATGTCGGCTATCTTCTTCACCGACACCGGAACCTTGGGCAAACTTTATTCCGAGGCGCTGGAGAACATCGACGACAAGCAGCGCGAGGGCATCCGCTCGGTCGGCGCCACCCCGGCAATGGTGCAGCGCTACGGCGTGCTGCCCCAGGTTCTGCCGGTATTCCTCAGCCAATCCCTTTATTTCTGGGAATCCAACACCCGGTCAGCGACGATCATAGGCGCTGTCGGCGCCGGCGGCATCGGCCTGAAATTGTGGGAGGCCATGCGCACCAACACCAACTGGGCCAATGTTTTCTACATGGTTCTGCTGATCCTGCTTGTCGTTTTTATCTTCGACAGCATCTCCAGCTACCTCCGCCGCAAGCTGATGGGGACCGTCGCAAACAGCAATGATGAGCGGCGCGTTTCCGCCCGCCCGCCGGCAGCTCAGATCGCCTGAGAGGAAGGCTGCGTCCAGGCACCAGCCTTTTTCCAGCCGCTCTTGATGTGCTTGTAGCCGTCGCGGTAGACGGCTTCCGTGCTTTCCGAAAAATCGCGCCAGACCTTGGTAGCCGCCGCCAAATCTTTCAGCGAGCGGCCGAAGGCCTCGATCGTCAGCCAGTCGTCATAGCCGCTCTTGCGGATGGCCGAAAACGTCTCTTGCCACGGAATGTGGCCGCGCCCCGGCACGCCGCGATCATTCTCCGAAATATGGATATGGACGACATTCTTGCGGTTGCGCGAATAGGCGCCGATCGCGTCCGTCTCTTCAATATTGGCATGGAAAGTGTCGTACATCGCCTTGATGTGCGGCCGGTCGATTGCGTCGACATGCTCCGACAGATCGTCCATTGTGTTGAGCAGATAGCATTCGAAGCGGTTGAGCGCCTCCAGCCCGATGGTGACGTTTTTGTTGCCGGCATGATCGCCGATGGCGCGTTGCGAGGCGACGGAGCGCTTTTTCTCCGCCGCCGTCGGCCCACTGCCGGAGAAGGCGCCGAGCGTCGAATGCAGCGGGCCGCTCAGCGTTTTGGCGCCAAGCGCTTGTGTGCAGTCGATCGCCCATTTCATATAGTCGATGCCGGCTTTGCGCGTCGAGGCATCGGCCGAGATCAAATTCATCGCCGGATCGCCCATCGCCGAAACGGCGGTGCGCTCCAGCCCGATGCGGTCGAGCAGCGCGCCGAGCTTTTTGTAATCGTCCGGCGTGCCGGCAAAGATCGGTATCTCGACGCCGTCGAAGCCGGTCGCCTTGATATCCCTGAGCAGCGGCTCGTGTTTCTTCGACACCGCCGTCGTCCACAAAAACATGCACATGCCGATTTTCATCGACGTCCCTCCCTTTTTGACGGCCGGCTGGCTCCTCCGCCGACTTCGCCATAAGCCCCCTCATCCGGCCGCTTCGCGGCCACCTTCTCCCCGCTGGGGAGAAGAGGCAGACGGCAGCGCCGGCGTCTCCTCTCCCCTCGGGGAGAGGTCGGATTGCCCCGAATTGCCCTTCGCAATTCGGTTGGCAAACGGGGGGGGGGGGGGCGCGGGACAACCGGCGGCCCGGCCCCCCGCGTGATGGCCGC